>CAKSOR010000339.1 GCA_934477985.1 uncultured Eubacteriales bacterium | reverse complement strand
AGCGGCGGGCATAACTTGTACGTAGCAAAACATCAGTTGCGCTAAAAAGATTTTAACATAACGCATGTTGCGCATAAACGCGTAATATTACAACACAAGTTGCGATATTACTTTGAATTGCGCAACACACGTTGTATAACATGCCTTTAAACCGACATCCGACAAAATGTTATCCTGGACATGGCTTTAAACAGTGCCGCTCCGTGTGTCAGCCGCGGGAGCGTTCTTAATTCAGAAACTGACGGTAGAATACCGCGCCGGAGACGCTGGTCAGCGTCTCCGTGAAAGGAAAGGTCAGCCAGAAATACCCGAGCCCGAAGCGCGGGAACAGAAATCCCAGCGGAACGAAGAGCACAACAGTCCGTATTATCGTGAGCGCCGAGCTCTTCAGGCTGTATCCGACCGCCTGGAAGAACACCGGGAAGATCAGTGAAGTCACCATCGGCAGAAAGCTGACGCCGATGATCGGAAAGCCTGCGCTCCCGATTCCGATCACGAGCGAGTCTGTCGTGAACACGCTCAGCATCGATCCCAAGAAGATCTGCCATTTGTAATAGAGCCTGAGCGAGGTCACCGCATGGTCGCTGAAGGTCGAGAGTATCAGATTGAGTCCGGGTATGTAGAATGTGTACGCCGACTGCATAAGGATGTTCGGAATTCCGATCCGGAATATCCGCGCGATATGGCGGAGATAGACCGATTTATCCGGCGACCTGCGGAATCCCTTCTTCATGTCTCCGCCTGATTGCAGAACCCTTGTCCAGATGCTCCCGGCGAACAGCCCGGCACTGAAAACGCAGACGATAGCTCTCGCAGACACGTTTCTGCGTGCAGAAGCCGTGCTCCCAGACGGTGTGGAGAACGAGCATCTCGTGATAGATTATTCCGTGTGCGCCGGATCAAGCCGAATAGAGTCCGCGCAGCCTGATCACGGCATGGTTTATGCCGTTTGTGAGTTCAAGTGATTCTTTATCCATATAACCTCGAAGTCACAAATTGGACTCGGATATTATACACCATTTCCGTCGGAAAGTCAATAGGTTTCTGAAAAATCGGAGTTTTGCCGTTTAAAAGGACTCCCCCTGACATGGTCTCTGTCAGGGGGGATTTCTATGCGACAATTTCTTTGTACAAAATAACAATCAGAGTATAAAAAAGTATGCTATTTGATACTCCGCGAAATCGGTCTGATTTTTTAATAATTTGAATTTTTTAAGATCGATTTCACTAAATATTATATCACATTTGGTCGAAAATTGCAATAGCTTTCAGAGAAAAAAATAGCATGCTTTTTGATACGCTGCTCTTACGAACTTGCCTTGAGACTCGTAAGTCGCAAAAAAAATATCCCAACACTTATCGAGACTATCATGACAGGGGGAATACGGCTGGTCAACGATCGGCTTATCAGAAAGGTATGGTCATAAAGTAATGGGAAAACTGAGACGCATTGTTTCAATTACAGCGGCGGCGCTCTTTTGTCTTGTATGTCTGACGATGTCGACAGGACTTTCCGCGTCTTCGAGCGACGACACGGTCGATTTCGTTCTCCTGCTCGACTGCACGGATTCGATGGTAAATTCCGACACCGCTAACATATGCGAAGCGGCGGCGAAGATGTTCACCGATCTCGCGCCGTCAAACAACGCCAGAGTCGCTGTTGTCGCGTTCGGCAACACATGGACGCCTGAGTACACATTCGGTTCATCCGAAATGTCCTATATGAACGATGTAATGGGCAGATACGCGCGTACGAGAGTCTGCATGACCTACGATATGGTCGAGCTCGGCTCATCAGAGGAGCGCCGGAGTGTGAAGCAGGCGATTCACGACCGCATGAACGAGGATAAATTCTCGCATACAAACACCTACATCGGCGGCGGACTTATGACCGCGCTTGATGTCCTGTTCAGCAGCAAGTCCGATGACGCGGCACTGATCCTCATGTCAGATGGACGTCTTTCGGGCTTCGACACGACCGACGGCGTCGAGTGGAAGCGCACAAACCGCGAGCTTGTCTATGACGCGATCGACATCGCCGCCTCCAAAAAGTGGAGGATATATTCGGTCGAGCTCAACGACGATGGGAAAAACAAGCCTTCAAGCGCGGCAAAACAGCTTTTTGGCGACCTTTCGTCGCGCACAGGAGCTGAGAGCCGCGAGATAACTGAGTCTGACATGTCTCAGCTTGTTACAGGTTTCATCGACATCTTCGGAAAATTCATGAATACCGACGCTGATCTGATCGAGAAGAGGATCACGAATGGCAGCTGCGCCTTTGATCTTAACATCCCTGAGGTCACGTCCGAGACGAATATTGTCATCACCGGCGGAAATATCTCCTCGATAACTGTCGACGGTCAGGAATACTCTTCGGATACCTACAACGACAAGGTCTATTTCGTGAAGAACCAGGATGGACATTACACTCTGCTGAAGCTCTTCGCGCCCGAATCCGGAAAGAGATCTCTCATTGTGAAGGGCGAAGATGGAGCGGACATTCAGGTTCAGACGATAAGCACGCGCGACCTTCCGGTCGGATTGACATTCAGCGAGAGCTCGCCAATGATACGCAACACAACGGTTGAGATAAACGCTTTCCTGGCGAACCCGGAAAGCGGTGATCCGGTCAGGGCCGACAGCTTCTACAAGTCTAACAAAGCCCATCTTACTGTGACGAATAAATCGACCGGGAAGTCGGTTGAGCTCGACTCCGAGGTGTCGGATTCGGGCTATAAAGCGGTGTATGACTTTAAGGCTCCGGGCGAGTATGAGATTACCGCGAACATCAGTTCCGACGTGCTTCGCGGAGGCGGAAAGAGCTATTCTCGTACTATAGTGGTAGAAAATTACAAGATGGAGACCGCCCTGGACGGACACAAGAACGGAGACGCGCTCGCACTCGATGAGATAGTCACTGTGAACGCTTACTTCACCGGACCGACCGGAAAACTCACGGGCGACCTCTACAAGGACGGCGAGGCTGAGCTCGAGATCATTCGCGACGGCGTGAGTATGGCGTCCGGACTTAAGATGCGGGCGTCCGAGGAAGGATATAGTTACGATCACACTCTGACAGAGACCGGAAATTACATTTTCAGAGTGACGAGCTCGGCGGCATGCTTTGCCGGAGAACCCGACAGAATGACAAAGGACAGCGAGAAGTTCAGCTGCGGCGATCATTCGCTTTCGGTAAACTGGAAATACAGTTCGAAGAACACAAAGGACGCTGAGCTGCATGACGGCGCTGCGCTTTCGAAGAGCGACATAATAACAGCTGAGGTCGAGATGCTCGCTGGCGATGGAAAGCGGGTCAGAAGAAGCAGACTGTTCTCTGACGGAATGGCTTCGCTGATACTTTCACGCGACGGAGAGACAGTCGACTCGGTCGGACTTTCGGCTGACGATTCGGGCGAGCGGCTTGTCGGTGAGTGGAGGATAAGAAAATCCGGAAAGATTACCGCGACTGTGAAACTGAACGACCGATCCGGAAGCTCGGATTCGGTCGGATTTGACGTCACAAATCACGCGCCGGAGCTGATAAAGGATCTTCCGGAGATAAAGTGCCACGTCGGAGAGGAGCTCGAGATACCGCTCGCTGATCACATAAGCGACAAAGATGGCGATATTCTCGAGATCACCTCAACTGTGGAATCTGGCGAGCCGGGCAGTGAGTTCGGCTGGGAAGTGTCCGACGACGCTTCAAAGT
>CAKSOR010000338.1 GCA_934477985.1 uncultured Eubacteriales bacterium | reverse complement strand
GAGGGATTCGGAGTTGCCGCTACGCGGCAGCTCCTTCACCCGTTCGGGCTGACGCCCTCACCTGCCGGCGGCGTTTCGCCGCTATAAATGGTCGGGGCTTGTTGCAACTCCGTTCTTTCAATTATAATTGTTATTTTACCCATAACGTGTCAATGGTGACGCGGCGAGAACGGCGGGAGTTGTCCTCTCGCCGTTCTTTAATAGTTTACGTTTTCAAATAAACAAGGGAGAATCCCATGACTGAATTTTTACAAAACTGCCTGACCGGACTCTCGATCGGTTCGAGCTACGCGCTCATCGCGATCGGCTACACGATGGTCTACGGCATTCTTCGCCTCATAAACTTCGCGCACGGCGACATTTTCATGATGGCGGGCTACTTCATGATCTTTTTCATGAGCAACCTCGCGCTCCCGTGGTACATCGCCGTCCCGCTCGTGATAATCGCGACCGCGCTTCTCGGAATCGTCATCGACCGGATCGCTTACAAGCCGCTTCGTCAGGCTCCGCGTATGTCGATCATGATCTCGGCGATCGGCGTGTCGTATTTTCTCGAGAACTTCGCGACCTACCTCTTCTCGGCGCTTCCGAAATCCTATCCCGCGATCGATTTTCTCAACAACAAGATAACGATCGGCGAGGTATCGACTTCGCTTGTTACGTTTGTAACTCCCGTGCTGACCGTGCTTTTAGTCGTCGTGCTGCTTTTTGTCGTCAACAAGACCAAGGTCGGCATCGCGATGCGCGCCGTCTCGAAGGACTTTGAGGCGTCTCAGCTCATGGGAATCAAGATCAACACCGTCATCAGCTTCACGTTCATGATCGGCTGCGCGCTCGCCGCTATCGGCTCGGTGCTCTATTTCACGCCCAGACCCTCGGTTTACCCGATGGTCGGCTCGCTGCCCGGACTGAAATGTTTTGTCGCGGCGGTTTTCGGCGGAATCGGTTCGATTCCCGGAGCGCTGCTCGGCGGATTCCTGATCGGTGTCTGCGAGACATTCATCAAATTCAGCCCGATTTCGGAGTTCAGCGACGTTTTCACATTTGTTCTGCTGATTTTAGTGCTGTTTATCCGTCCGACCGGACTGTTCGGTGAGAAACTGGAGGAGAAGGTATGATGAAAGACAAGAAAAAACGCGACCTTATCCTCTCGATAGGGCTTGCCGGAGTGATCGTCGTCCTCCTGCTCATCGTTGGACTGGTGGCGTCTCCGACCTCGATGCTCTACAAAACGCTCCAGATGGGCGCGATCTACGCGCTCCTCGCCGTGACGATGAACATGCTCAACGGCTTCACGGGGCTTTTTTCGCTCGGACAGGCGGGCTTCATGACGCTCGGCGCGTACACCTTCGCGATTCTTACTATTCCTGTAAAGTCGAAGAGCAGCGTTTACTACCTCTTCGGCGTCGCCGACTGGCTCAAGAACATCGAGCTCCCGTGGTTTGTGGCGCTGATAATCGCCGGAATTGTCTCGGCGTTCTTTGCCTACCTCATCGGTATGCCGATGCTCAGACTCAAGAGCGACTATTTCGCTATAGCAACGCTCGGTTTCGCCGAGGTTGTCCGCATTGTCGTCGCGTCGAAGCCGATGAACCGCATTTCCAACGGCTCGATGGGACTCACAAAGATCCCGGGCTTCTCGAATTTCTTCATTCCGTTCATCGTCGCCGGAATCTGCATCGCGATAATCGCGCTGATCATGCGTTCGACCTACGGACGCGCGTTCAAGGCTATACGTGACGACGAAATCGCGGCTGAGTCGATGGGCATCAATCTTTCGAAAACCAAACTTCTGTCGTTCGTCGTAAGCTCCTTCTTCGCGGGCATCGGCGGCGCGCTGATGGCAATGTACCTCGGCGCGGTGTCCTCAACGACCTTCACGATAGCGGTTACATATTTCATACTTCTGATTGTCGTCATCGGCGGAATGTCGTCGACGACCGGAAGCATCATCTCGGCGTTCGTGGTCATCATGGCGCGCGAGTGGTGGCTCAGATTCCTCGACAAGGAGACGGTGATCGGCAATTTCAAAGTGCCGTTCCTGCGCTCGGGCTTCAGAATGGTCATTTTCTCGGTCATCCTGATGATCGTGGTGCTCTTCTTCAAGAACGGACTTATGGGCAACCGCGAATTCTCGTGGGATCGGATTTTCAACTTCTTCGGAAAGTTCAGAAAGAAAGGCGGCGATAAGAGTGGCAAGTAATGTACTCAGTGTGCGCGACGTCACGATGCAGTTCGGCGGCGTCGTCGCGGTCGACAACCTTTCTATGGAGATAAACCAGGGCGAGATCGTCTCGCTGATCGGACCGAACGGCGCGGGCAAAACGACCGCGTTCAACGTCATCACCGGCGTTTATCATCCGACCAACGGCGAGATCGAGTTCGCCGGGAACATCATCAGCGCGGGCTTCCCGACCGGCAAGATGAGAAAGCTCTACGCCGGGCAGAATGAGGGCAAATATTCGCGTCAGGTCTCGATGACTCCCGATCAGATCACAAAGCAGGGCATGGCGCGGACATTCCAGAACATCCGCCTTTTCAAGGGCATGACGGTCTACGATAACGTTTTGGTCGCAAAGCACCTGCTGCGCACGTCGAACATCTTCTCGGCGGCCTTCAGAGCCAACGCGAAGGAGGAGGCAAAGATGCGCGCCGAGACTGATGAGCTGCTGAAGCTGATCGGGCTCTGGGATGTCAAGGACGAGATGAGCACGAATCTCCCCTACGGAAAGCAGCGTCATCTCGAAATCGCGCGGGCTCTCGCAACAAACCCGAAGCTGCTGCTCTTAGACGAGCCGGCGGCGGGCATGAATCCGCAGGAGACCGAGGAGCTGACGGCGTTCATCCGCCGCGTGCGCGATGAGTTCGGCATGACGATTTTCCTTATTGAGCACCACATGAACCTCGTAATGGACATTTCGGACCGGATCTATGTCATCGACTTCGGTCACATGATCTCGCAGGGCACGCCGGAGGTCGTTCAGAACGATAAGCGTGTCATCGAGGCATATCTGGGGGTGAGCGAAGTTGGCTGATATTTTAACGATAAACAATTTACAGGTCTCTTACGGCGGAATCAACGCGGTCAAGGGAATCTCGATGTCCGTGCCGGAAGGGAAGATCGTGACGCTGATCGGCGCGAACGGCGCTGGCAAATCGACGATACTCAAGGCGATCTCGGGCATCGTCAAGCCGAAGTCGGCTGAAATCACCTGGAAGGGCGAGAACATCGTCGGAAAGTCGCCCGACAAGATAGTCAAATCAGGCATCGTGCTCGTTCCGGAGGGACGCAGAGTCTTCCCGAACCTGACGGTCAAGGAGAATCTGAAGATCGGCGCGTATCTGCGCAAGGACGATCTCTCGAAGGATTTCGAGTATGTTTACCGGCTGTTTCCGCGGCTCAAGGAGCGCGAGTGGCAGCTTGCCGGAACGCTTTCAGGCGGTGAGCAGCAGATGCTTGCTGTCGGACGCGCGCTGATGTCGAAGCCTGAGCTCATCATGATGGACGAGCCGTCGCTCGGACTCGCGCCGCTGATTGTGCAGTCGATCTTCGACATAATAAGAACGATCAACAAGTCGGGAATCACGGTGCTGCTGATCGAGCAGAACGCGAACATGGCGCTTCAGGTCGCCGACAAGGCGTATGTCATCGAGACCGGACGCATAACGCTTGAGGGAACCGGCGCGGAGCTGCTTGAGAACGAGTCGGTCAAGGAGGCTTACCTCGGCA
>CAKSOR010000337.1 GCA_934477985.1 uncultured Eubacteriales bacterium | reverse complement strand
GGGATCACGAGCTGAACGAGAGTCTGACGCCCGAAATGGTGATGCCGGGAAGCCACAAAAAGGTCTGGTGGAAGTGTCCGGACGGACACGTCTGGAAGGCGGTCGTCTACTCGCGGGCGGGAAATCAGAAGAACGGCTGTCCGGTCTGCGCGGGCAGGACGGCGAAGAATCCGAAGAAAACGGTAGGGTAGAACGTCTGTCGCAAGCAGTGCCCCGCGGTACCCACGGCGCGGCTTGTCAGGGCGACATCCCTGAAACCCTTCAACACGGATTAATCCGTGGCTGCGCGTCGGAGACGCTTGATTCCGCAATGACAAAAGTTACAGATGCCGGAGAGTGTCGCGACTTTTCCACAGAGCTGTCATAAAATCAGTTTGGGCATGGAGTTCAACGCTCCATGCCCTTTTCCTTTTCGTGCCGCTTCTCGTCACGGTGCGCAGAATCGAGCATTTCTTCATAGTTCGCGATATGAATCGCAAGCTCACGCCGCTCGTCGCGCACGGATTTCAGCTCGCTGTAAGCTTCCTTTTTCCCGCGGACAAGCTCGTCGAATTCTGATCTGAGATCAGCGATCTTCGGAATTTTCGAAATGCCCAACTCATCGAACGCCTTTTTCGCGGCGCGGTGGATTATGATGTCCGGCTCGTGGTCGGCGAGAAATTTTTTCGAATAACCGGATTTTTTGTAATCGGCGTAGACGTCGCGGGTCTTGGAGTAGTTCACAATGTTCGTCGTGAGAGTCGTGATCGTCTCGATCCGCGTCTGAGCGGCGTTCAATCTTTCCGTGATCTCCTTTTCGCGCGCGGAGAATTCAGTCATTCGCGCTGACATCGACTCGTATGTCAGATCATTCTCGTCCATGTAGAGTTTGGTCTTCGCCATGCGCTTCAGATTTTCGACTGTCGCCCAGCGTCGATAGCCTTCGCCTTTTCCCTCAGCGAGCTTCGCCTGAATGTCGATCAGCGTCCGCGGATGATCGTCCTCCCAGACAAGTCGACGCTTTTGCGGATTGTGGACTTTCTGTCCCTTGATAATCGCGCGGAGCGAATCCTCGGAATACTCCTCGCCGAGCGAGTTGATTCGGACCTTCTGCTTGAATCCGTCATGGTCGAACGCGATCTGCTTTCCCTTTACGATTCTGTAGCCGGCTTCTTCGAGCGTTGAAAACAGCGCGTCGAGATTGTCCGGCTTCTGTGCGAGCGCGTTGTCGATCGCGGCGCGCAGGGTGTCACGGTTAGACGGCTTGCCTTTGAAACCCTTCCACTTGCTGTATGCCGTCCCGCCGCGCCGTGGATTGTCGATGACCGAGAGCTGATGCTCGACGCAGATCAGATCGCTGAGCCGCGCGACAGCTTTCGCCGAGCCGAAGAAATTACGGAATTTTGACTTGCAGTCAAGCGTCGTTGAGTTCCATACGATGTGGTTATGTATGTGCACCTTGTCGGTGTGTGTACAGACTATGAACGCGTGCCTGCCCTTGAGAAACCGCGCCGCGAGATCGTATCCGATCTGGTGCGCCTCACCGGGCGACACCTCACCCGGCTTGAACGACTGACGGAGCTGATACGCGATCACGTTGTTTTTTTCTTCCTTCCCGGTGAAGAAGCTGTATTGCCGCTTTGTGAGCGCGAATTCAGAATCGAGCGTCCGCTTGTCGCAGGCGTAGGTCGAGATCAGTTCGTCGCGCGTCTTCTCGGGATTCTGAGCGTAATCCGTTCGGTCGGTGAGGCACTGCGCGAGCGTTTTGCCCTTCGTGACGTGCATCGCGATGATCCGCGTGGTCGCGATAATGATCACCTCCGCGCTTATTTGAATTCTGCGAGCCGTGCGATTATTTCGTCAGCCGCCGACCAGAGTTGATCCAGACTTGCTTTCAGATATTCGATGTCATCGGCGTAGATCCGTGACGTCGCGTTGACCAGCTTCGCGATCTGATTGAGGTTGTTGCCATAACGGCGGAGAAGCGCAACCATCTCGCGGAGTTCGGGCAGATCGAGCTTCAGAACATAGCCGCTCAGAGCCATCCTGCGGAGATAAGCCGCCATGTTCGAAATTCCGGTCTGCGCCATCCGCCTGTCGATCATCTGCCGCTCTTCGGGCGTTACGCGGAATTTGACCTGCACCGGGCGTTCACGGTTCGGCATCAGCGTTCGACCCCGGAGCTTTTCGCGCGCGGCGTGGGGGTGCGGTCGGGTTTGTTGATTTCGTGTTTCTTCTCCGGATGATTTTCGCGGAAGGATTTAACCAGCGCGTCAAGCAGGACCGAGTGCGTCCGATCGCTGACCATGTAGCACTTGTCTCCGGCAACCATAGGTACATTTTTCGCCCACTCCTTGTTGGCGTTAGAAAACCGTCCGTCAAACGGCTTCTCCTGAATCGTCGCGGCAATGACAAGCTCGACCCGCTCACGCCCGAAATCGCTGACAACGGAGTTCAGAATCTTCTCTGTATTCAAATGCGCCCCATCGTAGTTCTTGGCAACAGTCTCGTCAATCGCGTCCCGGCAGGCGATGTTCGCAGCTTTCGACTCCCGCCATTTTTCAATCTCGCCATGCTCCCTCGCGTATGAAGCGGTCTGTCTGTAAACCTCCGGCTTCTCAAATGCCCTTTCGAGCATCTGCCGATTGTATGCGTAAATATAAACCGAGTACTCACCGGGATCAGGGTTGCAGCGTATCATGTACGTGTGGTCAGCAGTGTCCGCACGAATTCCGAAGTCCCGACCACCGCCCTCAAATCCTGAATCCGGATGAGAATACATATACTTCTCCATCGACCGCTGATCCTTGAGAATGTTACTGAACTGTTTGTCCCTTCTCAGCGCGGTCACGACCTCATTGATCTCCGACTTGAACCTGTCAGTCAGAAGCTCCTTTGAGTGATTGTCCCAACTCGTGTAAAGCGTCTCGCCTCCCTTCTCAAAATATCCGCGGAGATGACCGATACAGCCAGTGCGCTGAATCATCTCGTCATCCTGAGTGTAGCTGAGCTTGCGCTCCTCGGGCTTCATTTCACGCATTTCAAGTGCCATAATATTTACCTCACCTTTCAAGATCAATGTTCCTCTTCTGTGCTGAAGCAACCGGAACAGTGTTCCTCAGCTTCTCGATCACAGAAGTTTTTTCGTTCGTATCCGCCGCCTTTTCAATCGGCGTCCGCTCGTCGATGTTAAGTTCAGCGTTGAGTTCATTAAGTCTGGCAGATTTTATCCTGAGTTCATCCTCTTTCGGGAACGGCTTTCCGACCTCAGCTTTCGCGGTTTCAAGCTGACTGCGTACGGATTCAAGCTGCATCTCCGCGACCCTTATTCGCTCTGGAATTGCGTTCAAGGCATTATCCATGCGAATCAAATTACCGTGCGCGTCCTTTCCAAGCTCAACTCTGTGCGAAATCTCGCCTTTCATAGTCAGCACATATTGTGAGCTGAAATTCTCAAGAGTCAATGACATCGAGAACCCACGGTAACTGCCAATCTTCACAGGTTCGAGCCCGGTAACATTCTTGCAGGCTTCAAGAATTGCCGTGCCAGCCGATTCCTTGTCACTCAGGACACTTCCATTCACCTCCATCACAGAAAAACCATCAGTCGGGTGAGGATGCTCATTTACTTTTTTCTCATCTGCCTTCAAGCCTGCAATCAGCCGCTCATATGACTCAATCCGCTCCGGAAAGTGCGTCATAATGTCGTCCTGCATTCTGAACTGCTGGCTCTGGTGATTGGATTTCAAGAGTT
>CAKSOR010000336.1 GCA_934477985.1 uncultured Eubacteriales bacterium | reverse complement strand
TGGCTAAAGGATTTGCAGGATTGTTAATTCAAAATGACATTTCCAGGCGGCTTTTTACGCTAAATGACCCATAAATCGCCTCAAATTGAATTTTTTCAAAAAAAATATTTATTTTTTTGCGAAAAAGTATTGCAATTTCCGCGAGTTTGTATTATAATAAATGTATCGCGAAAATCTTAAAATCTTTAATTTACTATGGAGAAAAGATCATGAAAAAACAAACACTCGCACTCATCTCTTTAACGCTCATCCTCATCATGGCTCTCGCTTCCTGCGGCGGCACTAAGCTGACGATGGGCACGGGCGGCACGGGCGGAACTTATTACGGCTTCGGCGCTGTCATCAGCCAGTACATCGAAAAGAACGCCGGCGTGGGCTGCGTCGCGGTCTCCACCGACGGTTCCAAGGCAAATATCCAGGGCATCGACGCCGGCGATTACCAGCTCGGAACTGTCCAGTCCGACGTCATGGCATACGCCTGGGCGGGCACCAACACCTTCGCCGAGGACGGCAAGGTTGATACCTTCCGCGTTATCGGCGGTCTCTACGCTGAGTGCGTCCAGATCATCACCAACGACGCTTCGATAAAGAGCGTCGCTGACCTCAAGGGCAAGGCTGTCTCGATCGGCGCTCCCGGCTCTGGCGTCTACTTCAACGCGGTCGACGTCCTCACCGCCGCCGGACTCACTCTCGACGACATAAAGCCGCAGTACCAGTCCTTCAACGACAGTGCTGAATCGCTCAAGGACGGCAAGATCGACGCCGCGTTCGTCGTCGCCGGCGCTCCGACCCCGGCTGTTACCGAGCTCGCGGCTACCACAAGCGCTTACCTCGTTCCGATCGACGGCGCGGTCGCTGACAAGATCATGGCTGAGTGCCCATACTACACCGTCTACAAGATCGCCGCTGACACCTACAACGGTCAGTCCGCCGATGTGAACACCATCGCTGTAAAGGCTACCCTCATCGTCTCGGCTGACATCGACGAGACTACCGTCTACAACATCACAAAGGCAATCTACGACAACGCCGGGGATATCTCCGCCGAGCATGCCAAGGGCAAGGAGCTCACGATTGAGAACGCCACCACCGGTATGACTGCGCCTTTCCACAAGGGGGCGGCTAAGTACTTCGCCGAGAAGGGCGTTACTGTCGAGGCTGAGTAAGCTCAGAGCTGTCAGAGCGTTTCAGCGCGAAAGCCCCAGTTACTTTACCCGTCGCGCCAGGAATGCTCAGAGCAGGTCCGGCGCGAGGTAAGTTGGCGGAATCGTGCAGCCGTGTAACGGCTTCATCTGCCGTGCCAAAAGGCACAAAACAGTTCTGCTCAATCATTTCGGCACGCAAGCAATCCGGTGAAACCTGGCAGCCGTTCAATGGCTTTGCCCGCTGTGCGGAGAGACTTCAAAGCAGTGCCGCAAATCAGTTCAGCACGCGGGTCAGCCGGCTGGGCAGACGGCTGTTCAACAGCTTCAGCCGCCGGTTTGGTACGCCACGGCTTGCGTCTGACAGACCCATTATCCGCGTCAGACAATGTTGTCTGATAAAGATCCATCCGCGCCGGCGGTAATCGCCGGCGCTTTTTCGAAAAAGGAGCAAACCTATGTCAACGAAATCATCTCCTGAAACCGAGGAGAAAAAGCTGTCCGCCGATTCAGTTGTCAAGACTGATAACGAAGCCGCCGAGACAGCCGCGAACGTTGACGCGGTCATGAAGAAATACGACCGCGAGTCGAACGTCCGCATCTGGGAGGGCAAACCGAAGATCGCTGTTTCATGCGTCCTCGCCGCCTTCTCGCTGTTCTGCATATACGTAACGCTCTTCGCGACCTGGCTCGAGGAGATCAGACTCTCGTCTTTCGTGGCTCTGATAGTCATGATGGGCTATATAGTCTTCCCGGCGAGAAAGGGTGTCCAGAAGGTCAATTACATGCCCTGGTACGACATTCTGCTGATGGTCGCCGGAACAGGCGCGTTCGCGTACTTTACTTTTAACGCCGAGAAGATCATTCAGCAGGGCTCGAAGTTCGCGCCCTACCAGATCATCATCGGTACGATCGGCATCCTGGCTCTCGCCGAAGTCTGCCGCCGGAGCGTCGGACTTCCGATACTCTGCGTTGCCGGAGCGTTTGTCGTTTACGCGCTGACCTTCGGACTCAACAACCCGACCTTCTCGGGAAGATTCAGCTTTCTTGTGAGATCGCTCTTCTACACAAAGGAGGGCATACTTTCGACGCCGGTAAATACCTGCTCGAAGTTCATTGTTGTCTTCATAATTTTCGGCGCGTTTCTTGAGCGCACCGGAGTCGCTGATTTCTTCATCCAGGCGTCGAACGCCGTTGTCGGCGGATTCTCGGGCGGACCGGCAAAGGTCGCGGTCGTCGCGAGCGCGCTTGAGGGAATGGTCTCGGGCTCATCGGTCGCGAACACCGTCGGATCGGGTTCGGTCACCATCCCGATGATGAAGCGCACAGGTTACAAGCCGGAATTTGCGGCGGCTACCGAGGCGGCGGCTTCGACCGGCGGACAGATAATGCCGCCGATCATGGGCGCGGCAGCGTTTCTGATGGCTGACTATGTCGGCATTCCGTACTCGTCTATAATTGTAAAGGCGATTCTCCCGGCGATACTCTATTTCACCGGAATCTTCATCACGGTGCACCTTGAGGCGAAGAAGCTCGGACTGCGCGGCATTCCGCGCGAGGAGCTTCCGAAGCTCAGCGTTCTCATAAAGAAGGTCTATCTGCTGATCCCGCTGATAATCTTAGTCTGGCTGGTCAGCACGAATTCGAAAACCATTCAGACCGCGGCGGCGATCGCGATAGTCGCGGCGATAATTGTGAGTCTTTTCAACAAGGAGAACCGGATCACCCCTAAGCGCATACTCGAAGCGCTGGCGGCTGGCGGACAGGGAACTATCTCGGTCGCGGCGGCGTGCGGAATCGCGGGAATCATCGCGGGAACTATCACAATGACGGGACTTGCGAATGTCATAATCAACGGTATTGTGACGGTCGCGGGAGACAAGGTGATAATCGCGCTTTTCCTGACGATGATCTGCTGCATTGTTTTGGGAATGGGCGTACCGACGACGGCGAACTACTGCATAATGGCGGCGACCTGCGCGCCGATACTGATGCGCATGGGAGTACCGCAGATCGCGGCTCACTTCTTTGTGTTCTACTTTGGAATCGTAGCCGATCTGACACCGCCGGTAGCGCTCGCGGCATACGCGGGAGCGGCGATAGCGCAGTCGAACCCGATGAAGACGGCGCTGACTTCGACGAAGTTAGCGATAGCGGCGTTCATTGTACCATACGCGTTCGCGTTGAATCCGGTGATGCTGTTTGTCGACGTGAAGAATCCGATACAGGTTGTGCTTATTGTGGTGACGTCGCTTATCGGAGTATTCGGAGTCTCGGCGGGACTCGAGGGGTTCATGCTGAAGAAGCTGAATCCGTTGCAGCGGATAATGACCGCGGCTGGCGGACTGCTTCTGATCGACCCGAACACTCTGACCGATGTTGTTGGTATCGCGCTTGTCGCCGGAGTTGTCATCTGGCAGGTATTTGAGCGGAAGGCGCTCAAGGTGAAGGCGGCGTAGGATTTAATGTGCAGCGCTGTTTTTCGGGCTGACAAGTTAACATTTTGCTGTTTGATGTTCCGGCATGGGCATCGCTTCAGGCACGGACTATTGCTTTGCGGTAGTCCTGTCTCTTATACACCTCCGAGCCCACG
>CAKSOR010000335.1 GCA_934477985.1 uncultured Eubacteriales bacterium | reverse complement strand
CTGCGAATTTTTGTATCGTCTGACGAAAAATTCGCTGACGCATCTACGCGCTTAGAATTATGCGGTATTGCCTTAAGAGTCCCGAAGCGGCGCGTGAGGTCATGTCGGGATTT
Organism: uncultured Eubacteriales bacterium; assembly: GCA_934477985.1. Taxonomy (GTDB): domain Bacteria; phylum Bacillota; class Clostridia; order Oscillospirales; family CAG-272; genus Flemingiibacterium. The sequence continues at coordinate 3,626 of CAKSOR010000335.1, read as the reverse complement.
GTGAAGGATATGGAAGATGGGCGCATGCTTGAGCTTGTCATGCTCGCGCCCGACGGGGAGTTCATAGGCAGCATGGAGGCTTTCGGGACTGACGGAGAAACGCCTGAGGTCGGACTCTGGATAAAGTCTTCGGCGCATCATATGGGATATGGGTATGAGGCTCTGAGAGGGCTCATTGACTATCTCAACGCGCGGAAAAAGTACAGGTATTATATTTACGAGGTGGATGTCAGAAATCTGCCGAGCGTTCGTCTGGTCGAAAAATTTCATTCTGAGAAAGGCGGTTCTGAGGAGGTAACGACCGGGTCGGGAAAATTGCTGAAATTGCGTACATACCGCATTCCGGCGGATTGATATTATCAGAAAGGAAAATATATTATGAAAAGGAAAGTAAGTATTTCGATAGGTGAGCTTCAGGAGCAGTTCGGCGACATAAAGGCGCTCGATCTCGCGAAGGAGATGGGCGCTGACGCGGTTGATTTCAACACCTGCGGCTGGAAGTGGGATTACCGGAATCCCGATTCGGTCTACTCAAAGAGCGACGACGAGATTTGCAGCTACTATGCCGGTGTTAAAAAGCACGCCGATTCGATCGGGCTTGAGATCGGTCAGACTCACGGTCAGATCAAGGGCTTCATCGGCAAGACCGAGGATGACGAGGCGCTGATAAAGAACGGTCGGATTGACTGCATGGCGGCGAGTGTGCTCGGAGCGCCGTATGTGATTATTCACAGCGTGACGACGATTTTCATGGGTCCTGACTGCCCGTCGAAGACGATGCACGCGCTGAATTCCGATATGTTCAACCGGCTGATTCCGTTCGCTAAACAGTATAACGTGAAGATCGCGAGCGAGACCTTCGGAGACGCGACCGGGCTCGGATGCTGTGATTTCTTCGGGAACATAAACGAGTTCATCAAGTCCTTCAACCGCGTCCGCGCGGTCGGTGACAACGCCAATTGGCTTACGACCTGCGTAGACACCGGACATTCGAACAAGGCGACGAGATTCAACAACAATCCTTCTCCCGCTGATGTCATCAGAATGCTCGGTCCGAACGTCAGCGCGCTGCACCTCAACGACAACGACACCTTCACCGACCAGCACAAGATCCCGATGACCGGAACTATTGACTGGAAGGATGTATTTGACGCGCTCGATGAGGTAAACTATCAGGGGAACTACAACATGGAGCTGAATCTCAGGCACTTCGGAAAGAAGTTCGCGGTCGAGACCGCGGCTTTCGCCGTGAAGGTCATGCGTTTCATGCTCGACGAACGTTATGGGAAATGAGGATTTTTTCATGAAAACTTATGATGTGATAATTATCGGCGCGGGCGTCAACGGCTGCATGCTCGCGCACAAGCTGGCGGCTTACAAGCTTGACATCGCCGTCATCGAGGCGGGATGCGACGTCGCGTCGGGCGCTTCGAGAGCCAACTCGGCGATAGTTCACGCAGGGTTCGACGCGGCTTCGGGGACTCTTAAAGCGGCGCTGAATGTCAGGGGCTGCGCGGCGCTCCCCGAGATCGCGCGTCAGCTCGATGTTCCGTACAGGAACAACACATCGCTCGTCGTGGCTTTCGGCGAGGAGGACGACAGGATGCTCGAGGTGTTACTTGAGCGTGGAAGGACGAACGGCGTTCCGGGACTCGAGATAATCGGACAGGAGAAGCTCCGCGAGCTCGAGCCGAACATCTCTCCGGACGCCACGTCGGCTCTTGTCGCTCCGAGCGCCGGGATAATCTGCCCGTATGACCTGACTATCGCCTGCGCCGAGAATTCCGCGATAAACGGAGTCGATTTCTTCTTCGACCACAGGGTCGATGGAATTGAAAAGGATGGCGGGGAGATTGTTGTCCGCGCCGGCGAGGAGTTCCGCGCGCGCTTTGTCGTGAACTCAGCCGGAGTGCATTCGGCTGAAATCGCGAGACTCGCCGACCCGGATTTCCCGATAGATATTATTCCGCGCCGCGGTGAATATATGATTCTCGACAAAGCCGAGGGAAAGACCTGCAAGGCAACGCTCTTTGCCTGCCCGAACAAGGAGGGCAAGGGAATTCTGGTCTCTCCGACGGTCGACGGCAACATCATCGTCGGACCGAACGCGCACAAGGTCGCGCCCGACGACACGTCGACGACCGCGGTCGGACTCGATGAGGTCTCAAAGGGCGCGAGAAAGCTCGTTCCGGGCATCAATCTGCGCGCCGTCATCACCTCGTTCGCCGGAGTCAGACCGACACCGTCGACTGAGGATTTCCATATCGAGCCCTCGGCGAAGCTGCCGAACCAGCTCGATCTTGTCGGAATCGAGTCGCCCGGACTCGCTTCCTCGCCCGCTGTCGCTGACTACGCGATCGGGAAGTTAGAGGAGATGGGTCTGAAGCTCGAAAAGCGGGAGGATTACAATCCCTTCCGCACGGTCGACGGGCACATGAAGAAGCCGCTTCGCGAGCTGTCCGACGCCGAAAAAGCCGAGCGTTGCAAGGCTGACCCGGCTTACGGAAAGATAATCTGCCGCTGCGAGACGGTCACCGAGGGCGATATTCTGGACGCCATCCGCAGACCGATTCCGGCGAAGACCATTGACATGGTGAAGCTTCGCACGCGTGCCGGAATGGGACGCTGTCAGGGCGGATTCTGCTCGCCGAGAGTCGCTGAGCTGATTTCGAACGAGCTCGGGATTCCGCTTGACGAGATAACCAAGCGCGGCGGCGAGAGCAAGCTGCTCTGCGGGAAGACGAAGTGAGGTAAGTAGAGATGGAATACACGATGGAAAAGAAGCTGGTTGTCGTCGGCGGAGGTCCGGCGGGACTCGCGGCTGCGCTCGAGGCGAACCGGAACGGCATCGCGCCGGAGGATATTCTGATAATCGAGCGGGACAGGGAGCTCGGCGGAATACTGAATCAGTGCATTCACGCCGGATTCGGTCTGCACATGTTCGGCGAGGAGTTATCCGGTCCGGAGTACTCGGGAAGATTCATTGATGAGGTAAAGGAAGCCGGAATTGATTATGTCACCGACAGCATGGTTCTGTCGGTTTCGGATGACCGCGTGGTGACCTTTGTGTCGCCAAAGCTCGGGTTTGTGCAGATGAAGGCGGGCGCTGTCGTGCTCTGCACGGGCTGCCGCGAGAGAACGCGCGGTGCGCTGAATATTCCCGGCACTCGTCCGGCGGGTATTTATTCGGCGGGAACGGCGCAGAGGTTTGTCAACATCGAGGGATACATGCCCGGAAAGCGCGTCGTCATACTCGGTTCGGGGGACATCGGACTTATTATGGCGAGAAGGTTGACGCTCGAGGGCGCGAAGGTTCTGAGAGTCTGCGAACTGATGCCGTATTCGGGCGGGCTCGCGCGGAATATCGCGCAGTGTCTGAATGACTTCGACATTCCGCTCTATCTATCGCACACTGTCACCGACATCCGCGGCAAGGAGCGGGTCGAGGGTGTGACTATTTCGAAGGTTGACGAGAATCGGCGTCCGATTCCGGGGACTGAGGAGTATGTCGAGTGCGACACTTTGCTGCTTTCGGTCGGGCTCATCCCGGAGAATGAGCTTGCGAAGTCGGCGGGAATTCAGCTTGACCGCGTGACCGGCGGCGCTGTTGTGAATCAGTTCAACGA
>CAKSOR010000334.1 GCA_934477985.1 uncultured Eubacteriales bacterium | reverse complement strand
GCATAGCCGCGCCGCGGATCGGACGGGCGCGCAGGCGCCCGTCCGACGCAGGCAGCGGACTTGCGTCCGCTGTCCGCCTCGCGCTGACCGCGCAGCCGCAGGCTGCGCGAGCACGAGGCGGACGGGCACTTTGTGCCCGCCTGCCAGAGCAAACGCTCATTCGCAGCTATAATAAACCTGTTCGATAGCCCTCCCGATTTGCCGACTTGCGTCGCCAATTTGATACGCTGAAGTCGGGTTATCGAACATGTCTATTATACCACGCTTTGCCGGATTTGTCCATATCATATGTTGATTTCGTAAAATTCAGATTTCCTCTTGACAAACCGAAAGCTCTGTGCTATACTGTTACCTGAAAGTAGTTGTACATGCAACTACATGGTTGTACATGCAATTAAAGGAGACGATGAAATGGAACATCCCGCGAGAAAGATCACCAAAATCGCGCGCGAGGCTGAACGTCTGGTGCTGCTCTCGATGCGCGGCGAGGGCGTCGGAACAGCTGAGATCGATTGCATCCACGCGGTCCGACATAATCCCGGAATCACCCAGACCGAGCTCGCCGCGAAGCTCAACGCCGATAAACCCGCGATCGCGCGCCGCGTCGCGAACCTCGAGCGCAAGGGCTACCTCCGCCGTGAACCGAACCCGGACGACGGTCGAAGCCAACTCCTGTACCCGACCGACAAGGCTGAGTCGCTGCGAGGCTCAAAAGCCGCTGTCGAGAGCGATTTCTACGTTTACCTGATGGATGGTCTCGACGACGAGACGCGAAAGGCATTCCTTGACGCGCTCGACATCGTCTACCGCCGCTCAAAGACCGAGAGCCGCGCCGGTTTCCCGCATCTGATCAAACCGAAGGAGGACGAAAATGAGTCAGAAGAGTGAAAAAAACTTCCGCCCTGACCGCGTCGCGTCATATTTCAGAATGGAATGTCCCGCGCTCAGCTTTGTTACGGTCTCCGGACTGATCTATAACTTCGGACTTCTCGCCGGTCCGTGGTTCGAGGGCAAGCTCGCGCAGTGCCTCGCCGATATATTGGGCGGAAACTCTACCGCTGAGGTCATGCTGAAGCTCGTCGTCGGCTATCTGCTTGTAACGCTCATAGTCCAGGGCGCGCGCTTTATCAAGCGTTTCTATGTCAGACGGTTCGCAAACAACATCAACCGCAGCATGAAGGGCGTCCTCTACGCCAACCTCGTCCGCAAGGATCGCGCCGGACTCGAAAAGGACGGCGCCGGCGAGCTGATGACCAAGGCGATCTCGGACGTCGACGACTGCGTTGAGGGAATGCGCAAGTTCACGACCGAGGTTTTTGACACCGGAGTCGCGATGGTCGGATACATAATCATGCTCTTTTCCTACGACTGGCGGCTGTCGCTCCTCTGCCTGATTTTCCCGCCGGTCTCGTACATTTGCGCCGAGCTCATGAAAAAGCCGGTGCAGCGCGCCGGTTCGGCTTACAAAAAGGCGGCGGCGGCTCTCAACGGCGCGACGCTCGACCGCGCGAAGAACGCCGTCACCTACCGCGTCTACGGCTGCGAGACGGCTCGGGAAAAGCGCTACGAAAGCGCGCTCGGCAAGTACGAGAGCACCGCTGTCCGCGCGAATGTCTGGCAGTCAGCGCTCCCTCCGCTCTATCTCGCCGTCTCGAACCTGAGCGTGCTATTCATCCTCTGGTTCGGCGCGAAGAACGTGCTCGGAAACGGTTTCAGCGCCTGGGACATCGCGGCGTTCACGACTTTCCTGTCCTGCTATGTCAAGCTCTCGACCAAGTCCTCTAAGGCGGCGAAGCTCTTCAACTCGGTTCAGAAGGCTGAGGTCTCCTGGAGGCGCATCAAGCCGCTCATGAAAGAGCCCGAAGAGCTCGAAAAGCTGAATGTCCCCGCGCCGGCTGACGTCACGCTGACCAACCTCGCGTTCGCCTATGACGGCGACGACATTTTCTCGGGACTCACATTGACCGCGCGCCCCGGCGACATCATCGGAATAACCGGTCCGGTCGCCTGCGGAAAGTCGACGCTCGGCAGAGTCTTCCTCTGCGAGCACCCATACAAGGGCTCAGCGAAGTTCGGCGGGAAGGAGTTCTCGGAGCTTTCTCCGCGCGGAATCTCGTCTACGGTAGGCTATCTCGGTCATGATCCCGAGCTTATGAGCGACAGCGTGCGCGACAACGTCCTCTGCGGAGATGACGGCGACGCTCTGCCGTGGCTGAAGCTCGTCGCGCTCGACCGCGAGGTCAATGAGATGGAGAAGGGCGAGGACACTCTGGTCGGAAGCGGCGGAGTCCGGCTCTCGGGCGGACAAGGTCAGAGACTCGCGCTCGCCCGGACTCTGGCGCATCCGCGTCCGGTCATGGTGCTCGACGACCCGTTCTCGGCACTCGACCGCAGCACTGAGGACATTGTCTTTGATAGTCTCAGAAAATACGCGGGCGACAAGGTCATCTTCCTCATTTCGCACAGACTCTACCATTTCCCGAAGATGGAGAAGGTAATCTTCATGGAGAACGGAAAGACGACGGTCGGCACGCACGACGAGCTGATGAAGTCGGTCGCCGAATACCGTTCGCTCTACGAAAGTCAGACAGGAGGGAACAACAATGAAGCGTAATCAGAAAAAGAGCGTTTTCACGGCGATCCGGAACGCCGCTGTATCACATAAGTTCCTGACGGTCGGAACGATTCTCTGCGTCGCCGCGTCGGTGCTGGCATCACTCCTGCCTCCGCTGATCCTCGCTGATGGCATAGACAGACTCACCGGCGGAATGCCGCTCGCCTTCACGGCGGCGCTGATCTACTTCGGAAGCCTCGCGCTCGAGGGAGTGCTGACCTCGGCTCAGGAGACTCTGCTCGAGCTCTTCGGTCAGAAGATGACCCACGCGCTCCGCTCCGAAATGTCAGAGAAGATGACAAAGCTCCCCGCCGAGACGCTTGTCTCGCAGAATCCCGGCGAGATCGCGGCGAGATTCTCGGGCGATGTCGACACGGTCGAGGCGCTCTTCACGTCGGGAATAATCAGCATGATCGCCGACGCCTGCCGCATAATCTCTATCCTCGCCGTCATCGCGGTCAGAAATCCCGGACTCGCGCTGATACTCCTCCTCATCGTTCCGTTCCTGATGCTCTTCACCCGCCGCGTGCAGAAAAGGATGCTCGCGGCTCAGCTCGATAACCGCAAGGCGGTCGCGGCGGTCTCAGGGCGCGTGCCCGAGACTCTGCACAATATCCGCACAATCCGCGCGCTCGGACTTGAGAGCTACATGGAAAAGCGCTATGACAAGTGCATCGGAGACAGCTACGCCGCCGTTGAGCGCACGAACTTCTACGACGCGGTCTACTCGCCGGTAATCATCACTTTGAATGTCATAGTTGTCGGTATCGTCATGCTGCTCTCATCGTCTGGCGATCCGCGCGTGCTGACTCTATTCGGCATGTCGGTCGGAACTTCGGTCGGTATCATCAACTACATCTCGAAGATCTTCACTCCGATCGAGAGCCTCGGCATGGAAATCCAGACGATACAGTCGGCGATGGCTGGCGTCAAGCGAATCGACGCTTTCCTCGCCCAGCCCGAGCGGGTCATGCCGCCTGAACGCGGGAAAGAGGCGCGCGGCGATGTCGTTCTCTCGCATGTGACCTTCGGCTACGGCGAGCGGACAGTGCTTAACGACCTCTCGTTCGAGGTGAAATCTGGCGAGCAGGTGACGCTTATCGGACGCACAGGCGCGGGAAAGAGTAC
>CAKSOR010000333.1 GCA_934477985.1 uncultured Eubacteriales bacterium | reverse complement strand
GTGTCGAAGAGCTCCACATCCGGGTCGAGTCCGCCGCAGACTCCGGCGTTAATTATGAAGTCGGGGCGATAGTCGTCGATCAGCGCCTGACAGGCAATCGCGGCGTTGACTTTGCAAACGCCCGAAAAAAGCGCCGTCACATCGGCGTTTCCGAGCTTCCCCGAGTAAAACCGCAGCAGGGCGCGCTCGCGTGTCAGAGCGCCTCCGAGCGCTTTACAGAATGGCGCGAACTCTTTGTCGCCCGCACAGATAATCCCGATTTTCATAAAAAAGTCCTCCTGACATTAAGTAGTTCATCTATTATATCACAAACCGCGGGGATTGTCAAGAGTCAAAAAAACGCCGGGAATTGAGGTTTTCCCGGCGCTTTTGCCTTACTTATCAATCGTCTCGAGCGTGCCGATGAAGAGCGGCGTCTGATCGGTCGTCTCGAAAATTATATAGATGAAGGGTCGGTCAAGCGTGACAAAGTACTCCTTGGCGACGACCAGAGCGCACTCGTCGACCATCTCGACGGCAGTAGCCGCGCCTGCCCGCGTGCCCTTTTCAGCGACCTCGATGAAGGTCTTGTGCAGCACACGGTTTATGTAGATATTCCCGTAAGGGGATTCTCCGAGCCCCTTGAAAGCGGCTTTGTCAGAGTCGAACGCGTCGGTGAGCCCCATGCTGATCAGAGCCTCGCTCATTTCGGTCTCGAATTCCGCCTCGAATTTCGGGAGAGACGCGTGAACTACGCCGTCAGTCACCGGATTTGCGAGCAGCTGGTGCAGCTTGCTTCCGTCAAGCGAGTCAAGTATGTCGCCGGTTGTCTTTCCCTCGTCGGGGAGGATAGCCGCGAAGCCATAGTTTCTGCCCTTGTAGTACTTGACAAACCCGCTGAAGCCATCTCCGGTCAGGTAATCGTTCTCGGCTGAGTACATGAGCTCAACCTTCGCTGTGCCTCCGTCAGCCTCGGTGAAATCCGCGGTTCTGACATCGACTGATTTGTACCGCTCCTCCCACTTGCAGTCGAACGCCAGCGCGTTGACAAGGTACATCACGGCTTCCTCCGGAATCTCGTCGAGGATATCCGTGATCATTCCGTCCGTCTTTTCCTTAACCCAGCTGTTTATGCCCCTCAGCGTCGTCGCGTCAAAGGGCGCTTCGAAGATGTCCGCACCGTAAAGCTCCGAATTCTTCTCAAGGAAGTCCCGGTTCACCGTGAACTCGTGGTCGCGGAACCAGATCGAGTCGGCAAGCGAGACTTTTCCGTCGGTATCCGCCTCAAGTGTGGCGCGAAGCGAGTTAAGCGTCTTTCCGAGCGACTCGCGGTCGAGCCCGAACAGTTTTTCGAACTGCGCGAGAGTCTCGCCGTCCGCGCCCTCCGAGGTCATCCCGAGCGCGAACATGACCGAGAGCGGCGAGATCAGCGTGTTTTCGCCGTCATTGTGGCAGGTCTTCATAAGCTCAAGCGAGAAGTCGGCGAGCGGGTCGGAATCGACATTCGAGTAAACGGCGGGCTTCACGGCAAGCCCGGCGGTGAGACTGACCGGCGCTGTCCCGCAGGAAGTCATCAGCGCGGTCAGTGTGACGAGTGCGGTTAGTCTGAGTTTTTTCATAATTTTCTCCTCTCAGTTCTGAAACGGCGCAAAGAGACAAAGCCTCACGCCGGATTTTCAAGGCGGTTTCCCGCGTCCTTTCACTGATAAAGACGAAAAAACGCCCGGAATGTTTCATCCGGGCGAAAAATTATTTTTTCTCGGAGATCAGCCAGTTAACAAGCCCCGCGTCGGTGTCAAGATAGTATTCCGGCACGCTGAAATGGTCATAGCCGTCAAGAATCGTCACTTGAGCGTCAGGGTTAGTCTTCGAGAGCGCCGCTATGAACTGCTCGGTCGATTCCGGCTTCACAATGGTGTCAGCCGAGCCGACTACCGCTCTTATCGGCATTTTCGACAGCTTCTTCAGGTTGAGCTCGTTTGTCATGACGCTGCCGCTGAGTGGAGCTATCGCCGAGAAGCTGCCCGGATAGGCGAGCGCCAGCTGCCAGACTCCTGTTCCGCCCATGCTGTGCCCGGTCAGACTGACGCGGTCAGGGTCGATACTATATTCCTCCTCGAGCGCGCCGATCAGCTTCATTATGTCTTCGCCAACATCGACCCAGCCCTTGTGGTCGGACGTGAGCTGCGGCATCACGACATAAGCATCAGGCGCGACCTTGCCGTCAGCGAGATACTCCGGAAGTCCGTCGACCGAGGTCAGCAGCGAGAGCTCGTCCCCCTTCCCGCTTCCGCCGTGGAGATAGACTATCAGCGGAAGGTCACCGGAGACCTCGGCAGGCTCATAGAGGAGATACGAGAGCTCTCCGTGATGCTCGGTCACAGTGACGGCGGAAACCTCCGCACCGTCGGTCGTCGTCTCATCTCCGGGCGTCGGAGAAGTTTTCTCCGGCACAGTCTGCCCGCAGGAAGCCATCATAAGCGCGAGCGTCAAAGCTATAAGTTTCATTAACATCTTCATTTTACTCCTTTTCGGTAATCGTTCGGGGTCATCCCGGCGAATTTCGTGAAAGTCCTGATAAAATACGGCGCGTCGTAGAAGCCGAGCATATCGGCGATATTCTCGAGCGAGTAGAACGGATTCACCGAGAGAAGCTCCTTCGCCTTGCTCACGCGCAGGCTGCTGCGGTATTCGATCGGGTTCATCCCGCCTGTGTACGCCCTGAAAAGCTGCCTGAAGCGCGTCTCCGAGAGATTGCAGAGCGCGGCAAGCTCTACAACGGTCGAGTTATTCTGCGGCGAGCGCTCGACCATGTTGATCGCGGGCGCGATGTCGTGCCAGGGTGAACCCGGCGGAAAACGGTCAGCCTCGGCGAATATCTTGTCGAAGATCTCATAGACCGTCGACAAGAACGCGAATCCGCCGCGCGCGTCGAGCTGCGACTTCATCGCCTTTCTGTAGAGCCGCTCGTAATAGCCGTCGTTGTCGGTCGTGAGCGGCGTCACGTAGGGCGGAAAAACCAGCTCCTGTCCGTCCTCTCCGACCATATTGAACCTGGTGTTCGGAAAATCGCTGAGATTCTCAATAACACTCATTTTCTTCCTAAATATCGCAGCGTGTGCCGCTTGTAGTCGAGATATTCATCGCCGAAGGTCGCCTCCATGTACTTCTCCTCCTGCAAGATCTGGAGATGCAGCATGACGACCGCGAAGAGCGTGAAAATGAGAGTCAGCGGATTGAAGAGCATCAGCAGGATTCCGATGTATGAGAGGTCAAAGCCGAGAAACGCCGGATTGCGGCTGAATCTGTATATCCCGCGCGTGACGAGCTTCGTCTTGTCGCCCTCGGGGATTCCGGCGCGCCAGCTGTCGCGCATTCCGACGACCGCCGCGAGAAAGACGAGGTCTCCGCAGAGCCCGACAATGAAACCCGCGACGACGAACCCTTTCCCGAGTGCTCCCCAGCCGAAGATCAAAGAGAGAAGCTGCGAGGCGACGATGCCGTATGTAGCGACCGCCATCAGGGTCTCGACTCTGTGGAGCTTCTTCTCCCTGCGGCTGCCGATGTATTTCGTGCGGATGCCTTTTTTCGTCTGGATGAGCATCTTCGTGTAGTAGATCGCGTAGAACGCCGTGATGACGATGAGCGCGGCAATGCGGTTGAACGGTGACATATAACCCTTCCTTCATTCATTGGTGTTACTACTATTATTATACCGCGTCCTGAGCGCTTTGTCAAGAGGAACTTTCGGTATTGCGCAGAGTCAGGCGCACCTTACCGGGCGACACGCCCTTGTAC
>CAKSOR010000332.1 GCA_934477985.1 uncultured Eubacteriales bacterium | reverse complement strand
ACGGGCGGTATCGTCACCGTCAAGGACAGCACCGAGAACTGGTATCTGTCGTGGACGATCAACCGTCAGCCGCAGTTCCACGATCAGGACAAGAATACCGTCCTTATCTGGGTCTACTCGCTGAACACCAACCGCGAGGGCAACTACGTCAAGAAGGCAATGCGCGACTGCACCGGCGAGGAAGTCTGCCGCGAGTGGCTCTACCACATCGGCGTGCCGACCGAGCGCATCGACGATCTCGCGAAGAACGCCTGCAACACGACGACCTGCTTCATGCCCTTCATCAACGCTTTCTTCCAGCCGAGAAAGGAATCCGACCGTCCGCTCGTCGTACCGAAGGGCGCTGTGAACTTCGCTTTCATCGGTCAGTTCGCCGAGACTCCGCGCGACACGATCTTCACAACCGAGTACTCGATCAGAACCGGTATGGAGTCGGTCTATACGCTTCTTAACATCGACCGCGGCGTGCCGGAGGTCTGGGGAAGCAAGTACGACGTCCGCGAGCTGCTTAAGGCTTGCTACTATGCGATCGACAAGAAGCCGATCATGGAATCCGACGCGCTGTCCTTCATCGAGCGCGAGGGACTCAAGTTGCTTATCAAGAAGTGCAGAGGAACTGATATCGAGCAGCTTCTGAAGGAGAGCGGACTTGTCGAATAAAAGCATATAACAAAACCGCGCCGGTCAAACCCGGCGCGGTTTTGTGTTATTTCGCAAACATCGGGAAGCAGGTGAACTTCTCCTCGATGAGCTCGAAGTAGGGAACTAACTTCTTGTCCGTGCCTGCGATGTCGAAGTGCAGCGGGGAGGTCTCGATCAGCTTCCCGGCAAGCTCCTCGCCCTTTCCGGGCAGGACTACGCCCCATTTGTGGTTGCGCTCCGAGACGACCGCCATCAGTATCGGTCCGCATGTGTAGGAATAGCGCTCGAAGCCCTCGACATTCTCGATTCCGTGATAGAGGTGCGCTTTCACAGGGTAATCGAGTTCAAACCTGATTTCGTCGCCGTCCGTAAATTCCCGCGCGATGACCGCGAAGGTTCCGGGGATGCCCGATATGTATTCCTTGCCGTTCAGCTTTATCGAAAGTCTGTACTCATTCCAGCATGGGACGCGGACTCTGACTGTCAGGTACTGACTGTTCTTCATGCCGAATTTCAGGCTCACTTTGCCGTCATATGGGAAATTCGTCGTCTCGGTGACTTTAACGAGTCCGCGCTTCGTCTCCCAACTGAGCTCGCAGTCTCCGAAGAGGTCGACAGACAGCGTGTCTGGCGTCAGACTGAACAGATATTCGGGCAGTGAGCCGAAGATACGCGTTCCGACTCCGGCGCACCAGTGATTCGGTCTGACCGGAAGGGATTTCTGCTCGTCGAGATAGGCGCAGTAGCGGATGTCGACGCTCTCGTTCTGGTTCGCTATCGCGACGTTGTAGAGGCTCTGTTCGATTTCGAACACATGCGATTCGACGTCGGGGAAGAGCCGGTGCATTCTCTGGTGAAGGTGCAGCCAGAAGGACGAGCAGCAGAGCTCGTTGTAGTTGCAGCGTCTGCCCTCCCACTCCTTGTAGAAGTAATTGCAGCCGGGAGACAGGCGGTTGCCATCTCCTCCGAAGGACTCGATCATCACGATTCCGCCGCCGACATGCTGCCAGTCACGCCTGTAAAGCTCAATACAGCCGCGAACCGCGTTCAGGAAATAGGGCGCGCCGGTACAACGGTAGAGGTCAAGGTAGCCCTCGAAGCCCTCAAGCTCGCTTCCGTGCGGGTGTGGCTCGTGACCGTGCTGTCTGCGGACATGGACGGCGTCCTTCTCGCGGGCGATGAACTGCGCCAGCCGCCAGGGTTCCTCGTAATATTTGCGTCCGATTTCAATGTCCTCGGGCTTTCCGATCTCGGTCAGGTAGACGCTCGGAGACGCTACAACGCCCTGGAACGCCAGCTCGAGATACTTGATTACCGGAAGGTCGGGGCAGGAGTTGAACCAGTCCTGCCAGCGGCGGAGCATTATGAGAGCGCGGTTTTCACCCGCCTTCGCCGCTGCGATAAGCCCGTATGTGAGCCAGATGCGGACATAGTGCGGGTATTCCCGGATGGCGAACATCTCCTCGTCGATCGGCATCATGAAGCCGTCCGGTTCTGCGGCTTCCTCAATGAAGTCGAGAATCTCGTTCATTCCGCGGCGTAACTCCTCGTCCTCCTCCCAGCGAAGGACGTTTCCGGCGCACATCAGGTACTGCGAGGCGGTCTGACCCTTGAGGTTGTCCTCGAAATGTCCGGAGTAACGCTCTACCGTCGGCGCGATTCCGCATTTCAGGTCGAACCAGTAGCGCGCGCGCTCGATGCTCAGCTGCGTCTTTGTGAATTCCCGGTTGTTGTCAAAAACCCTGCGGAAGAGCCCGCCTGTCAGCTTTACGCCGCGCGTCGGGGTGAAGAGCTGATCCTTGACCTTGACTTTGTCGTTGTAGTCATAGTATTGCATTTTTGCTTCTCCTTTTCGCAAATCAATCGGATGCCGAGAGGAATTTCGTGATCGCGTCGTTCGCGGCGGCTTTGTTGGCGTCGTACATCGAAGCGAAGTCGGTCTCTCCCTCGTAGACAAGCGAACAGAATCTGTCCGAAAGACCGCCCCAATTGTAGTAGATGCCGAGGTCATATGAACGCGAGCCGAGAATCATATCGAGCATATCCGAGCTCACAGTGTCACGCGCGTACTTTGATTTCATCGCGATTTCATAGTATGCCGGAATGACGGTATAATGCGACTCAGCCGCCAGAGCTTCGATGATAATCGACGTGCGGTCAGTGTCCGGAGCCGTCTTCGGGACGCAGGAAACCGCCGCGATATAGTTCACGGCTGAATGATAGGCGTCCTGAGACTCATCGAGCTTCGGGGAGGGAAGGACTCCGAACTCAACGTCGCGGTCGCGCATCTTTGCCATTACATCCATGACCTCGCCCATGAAGAGCGCCTGATCGTTTGTGAACATGTCAAGCATCTTGTCATACGTCTGTTCGCCGGTCTTGAAGCCGACCGGATTGGCAGCCGAATATTTTTTTGCGGTCAGGGAATAGCGTATCCAGTACTTCTCGAGCGAGATCAGCGAGTCGATAACGTCGTGGACACGCTGACTGTTCATTGTGAGCGAGATGCTTCCGCTCTTGTCGGCGGTCGCGATACGCTCTCCCGAACCGATGTAGGACGCGGTGATTATGTAGTCGTGTCCGACGATCCCCCACCTGTCGTCCGAATCCTGCTTGCCGTCGCCGTTCAGATCATGCGTGACATCCTTGCACATCGAAATCATCCTGTCGAGCGTCCACTTGCCGGACATGACGAGCTCATAGGGGTCATCAAGCTTGAAATCGTCGACGAGCTTCTTGTTGAAAAGATATATCCAGATAGCGTCGAGATTGCAGACGGTTATGTCCGAGAAGAACATATAATTCTCGCCCTTGATTGAGAGCTCGGAGAGACAGTTCTTGTCGTACCAGGGCTTGTCCGTGTCAAGATAGGGCAGAGAGCTCACCGGGAGCAGCAGACCCTCCTGCGCGAGATTTCCGGCGTCGGTTATCGCGGGCATTATGAGGTCGTAGTCGTCCGACATAGCGAGAATCGACTGTTTTGCCGGTGTCACGACATCGTAGCCGTTGACGCGCTCGTGAGTTATCTTTATTTTCAGCTTATCCTCGACCTTTAGGTTGCGGCTGTAGACGTTGTCGTTTACGACGTCGCCGTTTGTTCCCTCTGATTCAAGGTCATAGTTAGCCCAGTCGCCGGCGTTTGAGCCC
>CAKSOR010000331.1 GCA_934477985.1 uncultured Eubacteriales bacterium | reverse complement strand
AAATACCTCTAAAACCCCTCAAAAAAACTATATAAGTGAAAGGACAATGCGGCGGGTTCGACCCCGCCGCCAGAAATTGGAGGTTCAGATGATAGTAAAACGAGGAGAAGTATATTTCGCCGATCTCGACCCGGCGGTCGGATCGGAGCAGGGCGGATTCCGTCCGGTCGTCATAATTCAGAATGACGTCGGAAACACGTTCTCGACAACGACAATAGCCGCCTTGACGACCAACACGCGGCATTCAAGAATGCCGACCCATGTATGTGTCAGCGGCGATAACGAGCCGTTACGCGACTCTGTGGCGATGCTGGAGCAGCTCAGGACGATTGACAAGTCAAGACTGAAAAGCTATGTCGGTAAGCTCTCGGACAAAACGATGAAGAGGATAGATGACGCGCTCTCAGTCAGCGTCGGCGCGAATCTACATAGAAATGAGGAGACAAAATGAAGAAGATAACGAAAGACTACTTCGCGTCGCTGGTAGGCGACGCTTACAACAGTTACGGCTACCGGAAATCCACGCTCACGATTAACTCGGCAATTTACGAGCAAATCTGCGAGTACTTCCACGATGACGATCTTCTGCTTGAAGAATGGTTACACTGCCAGAACTGCCGTGAGCCGTTCGTAATCCACGAGGAGGACGAGTCCGGCGACGAGTTGATTTTCGAAATCCGGACCGGTGAGGAGCTGTTCGACTACTTTGAGAACATGAAAGCCGAAGCCGAACGCGGAGTCAGGAAGTTCAGATATTAAGTATGTCCTGTATGATAAAACTTCCGATTCTCTCTGGATATATGCCGGCTTCTGTGATATACTTGTACTACAGAAAAAAACTCCACGCGCACAAAATCCGAATATCCGCCGCGAAAACGGCTGAAAATATTACCGAAATCAAGGAAAGCGAGGTACTTTCATGAGCAAACGCAATCCCAACGGCGCGCCCGAGGCTCCCGCCATCGAGGAGCTCTGGTTGAACTACTTCAACAACTACCTCTTCGAGCATGGAACTATCAGCGAAAACGAATACAAGCGCATGACCGAGAAGATCGCCGAGAAGACCGCGCGATACTCTCCGCTCAAAGAGGCGCGCTGACATCTGGCGGATGGCTTGCCCATCCGCTTTTACATACGGCAATGTCTGGTATATCCCCGCGTTTACTTGATTTCGCGCCCGCGGTATGATATAATAGATAGCAGAAAACCATAAGGAGAGAGCACAATGGACATACTTGAAATCCGCACGCTTCTGCGGACAAAACCTATATATGACATTCCGATGCGCGTAACCTTCTATGCCCGAGTTTCCTCGGACAGTGACGAGCAACTCAACTCGCTCGACAATCAGATAGCTTACTATGAAAATTTCATAAAGAAAAACGAAAAGTGGATTTTCGTCACCGGCTACATTGACGAGGGGCTTTCGGGAATCTCAACCAAGAAACGAAAGCACTTCAACGAGATGATCTCCGACGCGAAAACCGGGATGTTCGATCTCATAATAACAAAGGAAATCTCTCGATTCGCGCGCAACACGCTCGACTCCCTGCAATACACGCGCCAGCTTCTCGGCATGGGAGTCGGCGTGTTTTTTCAGAACGACAACATAAACACCCTCGACGAGGACGCCGAGCTGAGACTCACGATAATGTCCTCAATCGCGCAGGATGAGCTGCGCAAGCTGTCAAGCCGCGTGAAATTCGGGCATCAGCAGGCGATAAAGTCGAGCGTTGTTCTCGGCAACAGCCGCATATTCGGCTACAAAAAGGACGACAAACGGCTGATAATCGACGAGACTCAGGCTCCGATGGTACGCGACCTCTTCCGGCTCTACTCGACCGGACAGTACAGCATGAAGCAGCTCGAAAAGCGTTTCTACGACGAGGGCTATCGCAACTACAATGGCAACCGTATCTCGCACACCACAATGTCCGGCATAATCTCGAACCCGAAATACAAGGGCTATTACGTCGGCAATAAGGTGCGTGTCGTCGATATGTTCACCAAGAAGCAGAAGTTCCTGCCGAAGGAGGACTGGGTGATGTACAAGGACGAGACAGGCGAAATCGTCCCCGCGCTGGTCTCTGAGGAGATCTGGGAGCGTGCGAACGATGTTTTAGCGCGCCGGAGCGAGGATGTCAAGAACCGTCAGGGTATCTGCAATCACGCGAATCTGCTGACCGGGAAGCTGTTTTGCACACATTGTGGAAAGCCTTACTATCGTCGCGAGTCGAAGGACAAGCAGGGCAACGTCAACTCGAAATGGGTCTGCGCCGGGAAGATAAACAACGGCGCGGATTCCTGCCCGTCCTTCCCGATTTACGAGTCGGAGATAAAGCCGATACTGCTCGATGTGTTCAGCGCGACCAGAGTCGACACCGAGGCGATGCTCCGGAACTACACCGAGATGTTCCGGTCGATGGAGAACGACGACGAGACCGCGATTAAGATTGATGAGCTCAAAAAGACTATCGCGCTCGCCGAACAAAAGAAAAACAAGCTCCTCGAGCTTGTCACATTGGGAACGATCACGGCGGCGAACTTCAAGTCGATGACCGACAGCTGCGACCGCGAGATCGACGGGGCGAATTCTGAAATCGCCGAGCTCGAAAAGCTGGTCTTCACGAAGGACGAATACCGCAGGCATATGTCAGAGGTCAGAGCGAGACTTGACGCGGCGGTTCGCGACGCGGCGAACGGACTTATCACAAACGAGTTCGTCGCGCAGTATATCGACAAAATCATGGTCACAATAACAGATGATGATACAGCGAACCTGAAAATCCGCATATTCACCGGAAAAAGCACCGAAAGATGGCTGAGTAACCTCGCGGAACGAAGTCAGAGTCGTGCGGGTCACACGTTCAAGAAGATGATCGAGAAGTACGAGAACGACATCAAGGCCTCGAAGTAATCCAAATTCCAAAAAAGCGGCGCGCCGGAACCCCGGCGCGCTTTCTGCGTCTCCGGATTCCGGTTTCGCATCCTCTGAGCATCGGAATGCTTACATACAAAAAATTCCTGTCGAAAAAATTATCCGCCGAACTCAGCGCGAAAGCCGATTTTCCTCTTGCGCTTTCCGGAAAAATGTGCTATAATTATAAAGATAAAAACAGAAAGGAGCCGAACATGGACGGCAAATCAATCTCACTCCCAGAAAACTTCCGATTCATACTTCCGGGTACAAGAGTCGCTTACGGAGTCTCGCTCACAGATCGCGAAGTCCTGCGCGTCCCCGGCTCCTACGGCGACGGCTTTGTCGTCTCATGGATTCTCACGGGACACGGCTCGTTCGAGGAAAACGGAAAATCTTACCCGATCCGCGGCGAGTGCGTCTGTCTCCGGCGTCCCGGACGGGACTATAAAATGTCGCTCGACCGCGTGGAGAGCCGCAGGCTCTTCTTCGATCTCCCAGACGAATTCTACCCAACCTTCGCGCTTCTTATCCCGGAGCTTGACAGTCTGCCGCCGATAATTCCCTGCCCTTTTCGCAAAGCTTTTTCCGAGGAATTTTTCGCACTCGGTCACGAACTCCGTCTCTGCCGCGCCGAAAATCTCTACCGCCTGATACCGAATCTGATTCACTTCATATCCGGAATCACCGGGATTCTCGAAAACCGCGTCGAAAGCCCGATCGTGAACGGAAGAGTGCTGCTTGAAGACGCCGGGTCGACGCTGACTCTGCCCGAAATCGCCGAAAAATGCGGGATGACCTACGATTCGTTCAGAAAGCTCTTCGCGTCAACCCACGGAATCCCGCCCGGAACGTTCAGAAACGCGAACCGGCTT
>CAKSOR010000330.1 GCA_934477985.1 uncultured Eubacteriales bacterium | reverse complement strand
GCTCAAAAAAATCGTCGGATAGGAGATAGTTAGTGGGAATAATCAATCAACTCGACATTCAGACCGCGAACCTGATCGCGGCTGGCGAGGTAGTCGACCGTCCGGCGTCGGCGTGCAAGGAGCTTCTGGAAAACTCGATTGACGCGGGCGCTACAGTTGTAACAGTCGAAATCAAAAACGGCGGCAGCACGCTGATCCGCGTCTCCGATAACGGCAAAGGCATGGAGCGCGACGACCTGCCGCTTGCGATCAAGCGCCACGCGACGAGCAAAATCAAAAACGCGCGCGACCTCGATGCGATAATGACGCTCGGATTCCGCGGCGAAGCGCTCGCGGCGATCGCGTCGGTCTCGCATTTGCGCATTTTGACGAAACGGCACGATGACATGAGCGGCACGCAGCTCGAATGCCTGCCCGGCAAAACACCGGAGCTCTCGGAGATCGCGATTTCGGACGGAACGACGGTCATCGTCGAAAATCTTTTCGAGAATGTCCCCGCGCGCCGGAAGTTTTTAAAAAAGGACCAGACCGAAGCGATGGCTGTGACGGCAAATGTCGAAAAAATCGCGCTTTCGAACCCAGGGATTTCGATCCGGCTGATCAGCGACGGACAGACGCGCTTCTGCACAGCGGGCGACGGCAAGCTGAAAAATACGATCTATTCCCTGCTCGGCCGCGATTTCGCGTCGCGGATGATCGCACTCGATCTTACTACAAATGGAGTGCGGGTTTACGGATTTGTCGGGACGCCGGACAATATAAGGGCTAACCGAAATTACCAAAATTTCTTCGTAAACAAACGTTATGTTAAGTCAAAATGCGCACAAGCTGCGCTCGAACAGGCGTTCACATCCTACGCGCCGGCGGAAAGATTTCCGACTTGTGTGCTGTTCATCGAAATTCCGCCGCAAACAGTCGACGTGAACGTCCATCCGGCGAAACTCGAGGTGAAATTTTCGAACGAAAAAGCGATTTTCGAGGCAATTTATTACGCGGTCCGCGGGGTTCTGGAGTCAAAAATAACACGGCCTGAGCTTATAATTCCAAATATTGGCACATCCGACCAGAATATTCCTCGTCAAAAAGCACAAAACAGCGCGTTGAACGCGTTCGTCCCGCTCGATGACCGTAGCGAACCGGTTGAAAAACGCCCGTATCTGAATCAAAAAAACGTCAAACAGGGGCAATTGTCGATAGACGACGTGGCGCAAAAGCTGCCAATCGAGCCGGAACACACAAAAAATTTACAGCAAATTGACGAATCAGCAACAATATCATCGGATTCGTACCTCGGAAGCCGTGTGAATCTGCCGCCCGAGATAGAATCGATAAAGAGCGTCGCGTCAACCGACATGCGCTCAGACAAACTGAACGCCCAGCTCCCGCCGGAGATCATGGAGATTAAACCCGGAGATCAATTAGCTGACGAAGATCCAGCACAAAATCCACCACAAGTTGAACAGCAGCCGATTCAAACAAAGCCGGACGCCGATGTCAGGCCGACAGACATCCCGCTAAGCGAGCCGCCGAAACCCGAACCTCCGGTCGATCAACCCGAACCCGCGGCGAAACCGGCGCATGAGAGCCAACTGATTTTCCGGCGCGAGCCGCTCAAATACCGACTGATCGGCGAGGCATTTTACTCGTACGTTTTCCTCGAGTATGAGGATAAAGTGTTAGTAATAGACAAACACGCGGCGCACGAGCGAATAATATTTGAAGAACTCAGACAAAATCTTGCTACACATATAGTTGCGACACAGCTGATGCTCGTGCCGCTGAAGATCAACCTGACTCCTGAGGAACTTCAATCAGTCTCCGACCATCGCGACGAAATCCGCGGAATCGGCTTCGAATTCGAGATTGAAGAGCCGCACACGCTGTCGGTTCTCGGCATCCCGCAGCAAATCGCGCCCGAAGCGGCAAGCGGAATGCTCGAAACGCTGGCTGGTCAGCTCGCGAGCGGCACGACAAGCACCGAGATCAAAAGTCAACTATTATTCGAAAAAGCGCTCTACCAGGCATCCTGCAAGGCGGCGATCAAAGCCGGGCATCTCGAGGACGATGAGCACATCAAATGGATCTGCGACCGTTTACTTTCGCTGAACGACATCAAATTCTGTCCGCACGGACGCCCGGTCGCCTTCGAAATCTCCAAGGCGAACCTCGAACACCAGTTTAAACGCACATAAAAATTAACAATCTGGAGGAACAATGTTTACATTACTCAAGCAAGAAGGCAAAGCCCGCCGCGGACGCTTCGAAACCGTCCACGGAACGATCGAAACGCCGGTCTTCATGAACGTCGGCACTTGCGCGGCGATAAAAGGCGGCATCTCGACGATGGACCTGCGCGACGTCCACTGCCAGGTCGAACTCTCGAACACATACCACCTGCACCTTCGCCCCGGCGACGGACTCATACGCGATATGGGCGGAATTCACAAATTCTTCAACTGGGATAAACCGGTTCTTACCGATTCCGGCGGATTTCAGGTGTTCTCACTGTCACAGCTTCGCAAAATAAGTGAAGAAGGTGTAAAATTTGCGTCACACATTGACGGCGCGCGCATCTTCATGGGACCCGAGGAGTCGATGCAGATTCAATCGAACCTCGCGTCGACGATCGCGATGGCGTTCGACGAATGCATAGAAAACCCCGCGCCATACGACTACGTCAAGAAATCATGCGACCGCACGGCACGTTGGCTGGTTCGCTGCAAAAACGAAATGGCGCGTCTGAATTCCCTGCCCGACACGATCAACAAAAATCAGATGCTTTTCGGAATAAACCAAGGAAGCACCTACGCCGACCTCCGGATCGAGCACATGAAGAAGATCGCCGAGCTGGGTTGCGACGGTTACGCGATCGGCGGGCTCGCGGTCGGAGAATCGGCGGATGAAATGTACGACACTATAGAAGTCGTAGAGCCCTACATGCCGGCGGACAAGCCGCGCTACCTGATGGGAGTCGGCACGCCCTGCAACATTTTGGAAGCCGTCCACCGCGGAGTCGACTTTTTCGACTGCGTGATGCCCAGCCGCAACGCGCGCCACGGCAACATTTTCACCTGGCATGGCAAAATGAATCTCCTGAACGAAAAATACATGCGTGATCCGCGCCCGATTGACGAAAATTGCGGCTGCCCCGCCTGCCAGCACTACTCGCGCAGCTACATCCGCCACCTTTTCAAGGCAAAAGAGATGCTCGGAATGCGACTCGCCGTGCTCCACAACCTCTATTTCTACAACGACCTCATGCAAAAAATCCGCGACGCCCTCGACGCCGGCAAATTCGAAGAATTTTACAACCACTACCGCGCGATTTTAGGCGAGCGAAGCGAGCAATAATTTTTGGTTGTTTGAGCAAAAGTCTGAATAATAAAATTCCGTTTAGTTATTAGAATTAAAATTTTCTACTAACTAAACGGAATTTAATTATACGTAAAAATTCATTATTTGAAGCTTTTACGGGGTGGAAGGTAACGGGGGGCGCTTTGCACGTTGCTTTGCAACGTTTCGAAAACAGCATCCCGCCTCCCCCTGACATTATAATCGGAAAATAGCGGAAGAAGCGTCGGACGGCATGCGCCAATCGCCGCGCGGAGAGAGCGTGACCGATCCGACCTTCGGACCGTCGGGCAAACATGAGCGCTTGAACTGCTGAATAAAGAACCGACGCACAAAATTTTGCAGCCATTTATGAATTGTTTCTGAACTATATGAACCATCAAAGACATAATTTGCAAGAAACTCAATCTTTTCCGGCTCAAAACCGAAGCGCAGGAAGTAATAG
>CAKSOR010000329.1 GCA_934477985.1 uncultured Eubacteriales bacterium | reverse complement strand
TCTCAAGTCGATTAATCGACGACCAAAGGCGCGGTCCTCTCCTTCACAAAGGCGCTGGCGAAGGAAACAACTCCGTATGGCGTCCTTGTGACCTCAACTTCGCCCGGAAGCGTCGGCGACGGCGACATGAAGGCAAGCGAGCTCTGTTATCTCGGTCGAGAGTCGGGCTGCGACGAGCAGGCGGAGATGATCTGCTTCTTAGCGTCCGAAAACGCAAGCTACTGCTCCGGACAGGATTTTCAGGTCGACGGTTGTAGAAAAAGAATCTGAGTTTTTAAAATGGAGGAACAGAAAATGAGAAAAAAGCAAAATTTTCGCGCACTGTCACTGATACTTGCGATCCTTGCATCCACGATCCCCTCATGCGGCGAATCTGAAAATTCTTCGGACGTAACGACTTCGGAAAATGTTCCTGAAAGCACCACAGAGACCGCCACCGAGACCGTCGAAGTCTCATCTCTCCCCGAAAACTACGATCTCGAGAATTACGAATTCAGACTTCTGCGTCAATCGCCCTCGTTGATCGGTTGGTCGCTGAATGAATTCGCCCCGTCCGAACAGACCGGAGAAGTCCTGAGCGACGCATTCTACACGAGAAACCAAAAGGTCACTGAACAATACAACTTCAAAATAACCATCATAGACGATGACGAGCAGACAAGATCGATCGTCAGAAGATCAGTACTCGCCGGAGACGATGAATATGACGCCGCGCTGATCAGAATTGATGAGGAGCTCAGCGCCTACGACGGAACCTATCTGAATCTTCTCGAGCTCCCGAATCTCGATCTTGAAAAGAGCTGGTGGAGTCAGTCTCTGATCCGCGACCTGACGATCGGCGGCAAGCTGCCGTTCATAACCGGCGACATCATCGTCTGCGAAAACGATTCGATGCAAATGACGCTCTACAACAGCGCGCTCGGCAAGGATTTCGGCATCGACAATCTTTACGAAGTCGTGAACAACGGCGAATGGACGATCGACAAAATGAGCTACTACATGAAATCTGTAAACGCCGATCTCAACAACGACGGAAAATACGATGAAAACGACCGTTACGGACTGCTTTATGTCGATAACTCAGCGGCTCTCCCCTATTTTGCCGGCGCTGAGACCTACCTGTTTGAGGGTCACGGAGACGAAATAACCTACAACGCAAATTCCGAGCGCGCACTTACGGTCTATGAGAAAATGCAGAAGCTCCTCAGCGACAATACCATGACCTACAACTGGGCAAATCTGAAGACCGATGTCCCCCAGAAGATCGCCGGAATGATCGAAGCAAAGCAGTTGCTTTTCCAGACAACTCCGCTGTCCTTCCTCAGAAGAAGCCTGCGCGACGTCAAGTCCGATTTCGGAATAATTCCGTTGCCGAAATATGATGAAAATCAGGAAAATTACGCGACCTGCATCGCCATAGCGACGCCGTATCTCTTCGTTCCCTCGACTGTAAAAGAGACTGAAAAGGTCGGTTTTATCCTCGAAGCACTTGCCGCCGAGTCAAAGCCGATAACCGAAACCTACTACACCGTTGCAATGCAATCAAAATACACGCGCGACGCCGAATCCTATGAGATGATCGAGCTTGCCATGAAGAACATCGTGTTCGACACCGGATTCGTCTTTAATTTCGGCGGGCTGATGACCTCGATCAGACGCGGTATCATGAGCGACACGCCCTACGCATCGATGATCGCGTCCGGAGAATCCGCCGCTATGAAAGCAGTCGAAGATTTCTATACTTCGCTGAACTAATTTGAAGAATAACTAACAAAATAGTCTCGCTCCGCGGGACTATTTTTATTCATCTCATCGGATTCTTCCTGAACTCCCTCGGCGAGACGCCGACCTTAGCCTTGAATACCCGCCGGAAATAGGTCTCCGAGCCGAAGCCGAGCCGTTCCGCGACCTCGGAGATTGTGTATTCGGGCGAGGCTAACATTCTCTGCGCGTTCATTATCAGAAGATCGGCGCGGTACTCCATCGGCGCGCGCCCCATGGATCTTTTGAAGCATGAGAAAAAGTTGGGTTCTGACATGTGGCAGAGCGCGGCGAGCTCTGAGACGCTGCATTCGCGCTCGGGCGAGACCTCCAAAAAATCGAGCGCCGGGCGAATCTTCGGGTCGATATTGGTTTCGACCGTGACAAGCTCGCTCCAGAACGCGTCCAGCGCGTGGAAAAAGAGCTCGCCCGCGCGCAGCTCGCTGATGTCGTCGCGCATCGCTTCACTGAAAGCCCCGAAGAGGTCGGCGTGCCCGGCGATCTTCTGCACCATGTGGCGGCGGTCGCGGTCACGCGGCAGGTCACAGTGGAAACAGAGCATCTCGGACGGCTCGTCTCCCCAGTAGGAGATGTAAGTCCCGCCGACCGGGATGAAGAGGATGTCGCCCGGCTCGAGATGAAAGCTCTTGCCCTCGGTCAGGTACTCGGCAGTTCCCTTCACCACCAGCGCGACGCTCGCGATAGGTCGCGGAAGAGTGCGGAAATCGTCCGAGTGTTTCGGTGGATTTTTGTAGTGGTGACACCACAAAAGGCGCGGCGGTTTGGCGAAATTTCTCATCTGATCACTCACTTTCATAGGATTGTACCATTTTTTCATATTATACACCCTTTTATTTCCTTTGTCAATATGTTATAATAAATATGTCAAAAAATTCCGAAAGGGTGAAATTATATGGAATACAACAACAGAATCGCGCTGGTTACCGGCGCGGCAAACGGCATCGGACGCGCGACCTCGCTCATGCTCGCAAGACGCGGAGTAGATCTTGTGCTGTTCGACATAAGCGAGGAGCGTCTTCGCGAGGTCGAGGACGAGGTGAAAAAGCTCGGGCGAAAGGTCATCTCGGTCGTCTGCGACATGGGCGAACAGAGCTCAATCGACGCCGCGCTCGAGAAGATCAAGGACTGGAAGATCGACATTCTCGTCAACAACGCCGCGCTCTGGCGCAACGATGTCGGACCGTTCGTAAATACGAACCCCGAGAGTTGGAAGCGCCGCTGGATGGTCAACGTCTGGGGGCTGATGTACCTGACTCAGAAGCTGCTCCCGCCGATGCTCGAACAGCGCTGGGGGCGTGTAATCAACGTCTCGTCGGTCGCGGGTCGCTACGGAATCGCGAACATGGTCGATTACTCGACGACAAAGGGCGCGGTTCACTCGTTCACGAAGGCTCTCGCTAAAGAAACCAGCCCGTACAACGTCCTTGTGACCTCGATGTCGCCCGGAAACGTCGGCAACGGCGAGCTGCGTCAGAACGATCTCGCCTACATGGGACGTGAATCCAGCTACGACGAGCAGGCGGAGATGATCTGCTTCTTAGCGTCCGAAAACGCAAGCTACTGCTCCGGACAGGATTTCCAGGTCGACGGGTGTCGAAGAAAGATGTGAGGTGAGAGGATGAAACGTAAAATTTCCCTTCTCCTCCTCATTTCCCTTCTCGCGGGCTGTGTTTCCTGCGGCGACTCGGGCACAAAACAGCCCGAGTCATCCACCGATGGCAACTCGACAACCGCCGCTGAAGTCACGATGAAGGACATCCTCGGCTTTGATAAAGAGGATAACAGCAACAAAAAATTTACAATTTACGCCGACAGCAACAAATCCTACGAATACGACGCTGAGGAGGCGACCGGCGACGTCGTCTCAGACGCGGTTTACGAGAAAAATTCCGCCGTCGAGGACTATCTCGGAATCGAATTCGAGTTCCGCTTTGCGCAGTGCGACTGGGCAGTGCTCGACGATTTCCACGCCGCGATAACGAACGATATCATGTCCGGCACCGGCGAGATAGACCTCGTCAGCAGCGT
>CAKSOR010000328.1 GCA_934477985.1 uncultured Eubacteriales bacterium | reverse complement strand
AGGCGCTGGACGCAGGCTGATCTCGCTCGCGCAACTGGCATACGTCCGTCTACCATCAACGACTACTACCACGAATTTGCCGAGCGCGTCAACCTTGAGCATCTGGATTTGATATGCGAAGCACTGGACTGTGAACTCGAAGAGCTGATTATCCGTGTGCCGAACAGCGAGCCGCGGGTAAGGACGCGAGCCGGCTTCAAACTACATACCTGACTTGCTCCCCGAAGCCCGGACGCTTACCATGCGTCCGGGCTTTCTCCTTTTGCGGGAATCGTATAGACCTCTATGGCGTTCAGAATCTCGCCGGGCTGGCATTGGAGCTGATGGCACAAGAGCTGGATCGTCTCAAAGGGAACGTCCTGATGCAGCCGCATCGCCTTGACGGTCTTCGTTGCCAGACCGAATTTCTTGCCGACCTGCGCATCGGTCAGCCCGCGCACATCTTCGCGCTTTAGAAACGGGTCAAAGGAAATGATTGTCCGTCTGATACCGCGCTTCATAATTTCCTCGTAGTCCATTGATACCTCCTAATCCTCTGCTTCGTCCGTCAAATCAGCATTTGAAATGATAATCCGTTCCCCATTTGGCAGTATGAACGCCAGCTTGCAGCTGCAATATTCAGCTATCTTTACAAGGTCTCCGGCAGACCATCTTTCGTTTGAGAACTTGTTGCTTAGGCTCTGCTTACTGCTCATGCCCAAGACTTCCATCAAATCCGACTGCTTCTTTTCGCGCTCCAGCAGCAGGGCTTTGACCTTTTTTGAAACCGACACCTTGCGCCACCTCCCTCTAGTACGAATATACACCATTTCCGTTTATACGTCAATAAAAAAGTTTTACGAATCCACGAAAATATTTAACTTTTCTATTGACAAGTACACGAAAATAGTGTAATATAAGCATGTAAGGCAAAGCCGAACAGCTTTTTGAAAGGAGCGAGGTGAATGAACGACGTGAACGTCACCGAGGCGCTGCTGAAAGCGATCCTCGAACTCATCGAGAAGTGCGAAACGCTCGAAGAACTCCGCGAAAGCGTCAAGCGCATCATGGATGAGTAAATAAAAAGTGAGCGACCGCCCCTAGCAAAGACGCCGCTCACTCCACCCCAAAAGGTGAGCCGGGAGCCTTACCCCGGCCACCTTGATTATAACCGAGTAAGGCAAAAATATCAAGGAGGAACACAAAAATGATGATTTCTGAGTTTATCGAGCGCACCGGCTTCGAGCCGACCGCCAGCGAGTATGCGAAGATCGAAGACGCCTACTACGACTTCAACGGCAACAAAGATGAGTTTTGCAAGGCGTTCGTGAAGAACGGCGGCGAAAAGAAAATCTCCAAGGCGAGAGCCGAAGAAATCGTGAAGCTCAAGAGCCAGTTGGTCGAGATGGAAAAGCAGCACAAGGTCGAGGTTGAAACCCGTGAGAAGCAGATCGCAGAGCTGAACGCCGATCTGGATCGTGAGCTTGAGTGGAAGCCCAGCACCGGCACCGGAACGAACATGAGCCAGAGCGACTACGACCACCTTGCCAACTGTGGCAAGCTGATGACCGACGAAGAAGCCAAGACATTCATCGCTGACGAGTGCGGCTTTGCTCCCGAAAAGATTCACATTCTGCACGAGGTTCACACCTACGAGGTCAACAAGCACCGCCGCCTCCGCAAGTCCGGAACCTTCGACCGCACGCCTGTGTACGAATCCACTGATTGGAACTATGTTCGCTTCGACTGTGCCTGCTTCATGTACGAGCTGGTCAACGGCGAGCTCCGCTTCTACTGCTGCTAAATCGTCGCCCGCCCCGGAGGTAACGAGGGCTGAAAGGAAACATCATGCACATCATCATCTTCGCTATTAGGCAAGCCGGGCAGGCAATCGGTAATACCCCTATCCGAGAGCAGGCAGTTGGGGCAGCCAAAGCCCGCGCCCAGCAGACGCGATTCCCCGTTTCCGTCATTGCCCACTGTGACACTGGCAAGGAGATAGAGGTCATCTTCTATCCTGACGGCACCAGCAAACGGATCAGAAAATAATCGACGCTGCCTGACCTACCGGGCATACGGGGAGAAAGGAATCATCATGGAAGACAAAATCATCATCGATCGCATGGACGCAGAAGAATTCCTCGAAATGCTTATGGACGCTGCTAACCAGGACAACCCGAACCAGTATTACAGTACCGCACAAATCATTGAAAATATCGCAAACGAGTTCAAGACGCTCTGCGAACTGTAAAGTGCCGCCTGACCTATCGGGCATACGGGGAGAAAGGCTTATCATGGAAAAATTGATTTATTCCACCTTCCGCGAAGGCTACGGCATTGACCAGATTCACAGAACAATGACTGCTGGCGAGTTGATCAACTTCCTCGCCCAGTACGATGAAGATACGCCGGTCTATCTAAGTTTTGACAACGGCTACACCTACGGCGGCATTACCGAGGGTCGCTTTGAAGAAGACTATGGGAAGGACGATGACGATGAGTAAAAAGCTGGATCGTAGCAGCGGCGGCATTGAGATCACCGGTCACAAGGGAACGTGGTACGTCATTGACGAGGGCGATTATAAGATTACCCCGGACGTGGACGGCAAACCGGAAACGCTCACCGCGCACCTGTTTCTGCTCGAAAGCGAACTTTACGGCGACGAAGCTGCGTGTCTGATCGTCGATAAGAAAAAGCAGATCGTCATGGAGGACGTCTGGAACGGTTTCGACGATTTGGAAGACACCGGGTGGGAGGAAGTGCGGAAGATTGAATGCCCAGTCTGCAAGGGCGAGTTTCTGCGGGAGGACATGACCTTTACGCGCGACTGCCACGGCATCACTTTCCGGCTGGTCTGCTTCGGCTGCTACGAAAAGGTCATGGCAAAAGGCTACGACGGAGCATATTACACCGAAGCGGATGAATGTATTGTGGAGGACTATTGAGCATGAGCAGAGACTGGACACCCGAGGAGCTGGCAGCAGCCAGCTCCGTAATGAAAGCAGCAGGAAACATGAGCTACGAAGAGTTTCGTGCCGCACCGAAGCTGACGCTTCGCTTATTGGGACGTGATAGCTGGGATCGTCCCGTGTATGAGTGCGACGGAAGACTGTATGTTGACGTCGATCCGCGCAAGAGCCGACCGGCCGACATCTGCACGAAGCAGGGCAACGCTTTTGATGGCGAACCGTGTGACCCAATCCCAGAGAATACTATCATTGAGTTTGTTCCGGAGCGTGACACATGGCCGTTCTGAGCCATTGAAGAATAGGAGGCATCAAAAAAGTGGACAATCAAGAATCTGCTCCTAGCGGCAAAGATAGGTTTGTAACCAGAAAAGCAGTCGGGGAACGAATCACCTTTCTCCGCGAAGCTCGCGGTCTATCTCAAAAAGCTCTGTCCGACGAGCTTGCAAAGCTCGGCTTGGTCGTTCGCCGGGAGACTATCACACAATGGGAAAACGGTACACGCGATCTGAAAACAGAGTACCTTGCAAGGCTGTCTGAGTTTTTCGGTGTATCATCTGACTGGCTGCTCGGATTAACGGGCGCACCAGAAAGAACTCCTGCTGCTGCGGATGAGCTGGGGCTGTCATACAAAGCGGTCGATGCCTTGCGAAGTTTATCGCAAGAAGAAATAGCCTGTATCGACCGCATGATCTGCTCACGAAGCTATTTCCTCGCCGACAGGATCAGCGCGGTAATTGCCGAGTGGAACACAAAGAAGCGCGTTCGCGTGCGTAAGAAACGTTAGTTGCCGCCGAAGCCCATCTGTCGCGTCGCTGCTGGACTTGCAAGTTTAGGCAGCGCAAAGCGACGAGAGAATCAATGGGCAGATATAAAAACG
>CAKSOR010000327.1 GCA_934477985.1 uncultured Eubacteriales bacterium | reverse complement strand
GATCGAGATAGCGGTGCAGCTGTTTTATATCCGACAAATCCCAGCAGAAGCTCTCATACGCGCGTGCGGCTCCTTCCGAGTCAAAGCTGCCGAGCGAGTTCATCACGAGCTGCCGCGGGAACAGCTTCTTCACCTCGGGCAGCATGTGCCTGTTCCACTCAAGCATATCGTCATACGGCATGCAGCTCATCTCGTTCCAGAGCTCGACGCCGAAGACAGTCGGGTCGCCTGAGAAGCGCTTCGCTAACTCTTTGACCTTTATAAGCCACTTACCGCGCCACTCCTCGCCGTGAAGCCACTCAGCCGGGTTCTCACAGCGCTTTCCGCCCGAAAAAAGCCGCTTGTTGAACTTTCTGAACACGTCGTCGGAATAGGAATCCGAGTCGGCGACCCGCTGATAGTCGAAATATCTGAACTGCTCGAGCGTCAGCTTTAGCTTAATATCATACCGGCGCGCAAGGTCGACCAAAGCCTCTATCTTAGAGAGCTGTATGCCGTCAAGGACGCCGGCTTCCCCGGTGTCCGGGCAGAAGTACTCGTGCCCGAGCCAGACGCGCGCGAGGTCGACACCATTTTCATGGCAGGCTCTGAACCAGCGTTCGTACTCGCGCATTCCGAGAAATCTGAAGCCTGAGCGCCCGAATTCCCTGCCGTCCGACTTTCCGAACGGGGAGATGAAGGCGAGGTTTATTCCGAGCGGGCAATATGAAGTGCCGTCGGTGTAGGCGAAATAGCGCGGATCACTCCGGCTGACCACGACATAACCGTGACCACCCGGAACGCACTCAAAGCTCCCTCCGGGATAGGTGTATACACCGATCTCGTCCGGGAAAAAGCGCACGATTTTGTACGCGCCGCCGTCAGGTCTGACGCTCTCCGCTCCTTCGGCGTCGTAGTCGAAGGCTATCGGCTGATACTCGAACGGCTCGAGGTCTGTCGGCTTTCCGGACGGAGAGGTGAGCGTCAGCGGCAGGTCTGTTCTTAATTCGAATCTTGTGTATTGTTCTGTTTTTATCATGATCACTCCGGGAGAGACATTATCGCCTCGAGATATTTGTCGTTGGCGGCTTTGACAGCATCTTTCTTCGAAGCCCAGGTCGATGCCCATTGACCATTGGGGAAACAAATAGCCTGTCTGACTGTCGTCGATATATATTCCATGAGCGGTCCGTGCACTACGCCATAATCGAAGCTGATATGTCCTTTTATGAGGTCGAACATCCGCGAGCTGATGTCGTCGCGCGAGTACTTGACCTTGAGCGCCTTCTCATAGTAAGCTGGCGTTACAGTTCGGTAGTTCTCACTGGCAAGTGCTTCGAGAACCGCAGCACTGTTCGTAATATCGGATGTCGGAAGTATGCCGAAAAGTGAATATGTCGCACGCGAGCTTGAAATATACTCATCCTGTGCCTCGTCATACTTGGGATACGGAAGAATACCGAAATCAAATTTCATCTCGCGATATTTCTCAGCATATCCGAATTCACCAGTCGCGAAGAGGATATTGTCATCCGAAAAGTCCATGAGCACGTTTGTCTTGACCTGATCATTGTTTGAGACAATTCCTTCCTCGTTCATGTATGTATTGAACTTATCAAGCAGATCTATCATCTTCTCCGAACCCAGGTCATATTCAGGCAGTCCGTTTGCGTCTTTCTTAGTAAACCGCATTCCGCTTGACAAAACAAAGTTAGGGGCGTGGTTGACGCCTGTGATGAGAAAACCGATCTGATCTCCAACATCTACAGTGCCGTTTCCGTTCAGGTCGGAGTAGACCGACGACGCCATTTCAGCCATCTTGTCAAGAGTCCACTTGCCGCTTTCAACAAGCTCATATGGATCATCGAGCTTGTTCTTTTCGACCATGTCCTTGTTGAAGTAGAAGCACATCATGCCCTTGATAACGCCGAGGCAAGCCTCTCCCGACGCCATGTAGAGCCGCCCCTTGACCGACAGCTCGTCTGTCAGCTCAGTCGGCCACCATGGAGAATCGAAATTCAGATACGGCACATCCTTGCCGAGCAGATTGATGAACATTCCGTCCTGCGCGAGGTTCGGCATGATGTTCGATAGCCCGGCGGCGATGTCGATCGAGCCGTCGTTCGCGAGCACGCTCGAGCGCACCGTGTCCATGTAGATATTACGGTCTTCCCAATATTCAATAGAGGTGTTCGACATGTATTCGAGTCTGACATTCAGCCGCTCCTCGATAGCGCGGTTGCGGTTGTAGACCGCGTCGTCGACGACGTCGCCGGTCTCGGCGCTGTCAAACTCGGTGTCGATAGTATCGCCGCGGACGTAGATTTTGACCGTCGCGCCGTTCAGATTCGTTCCGAGCGGGATATTGTCGGGCGAGGTCTCGGCGGCGGTTGTATCGTCCGCCGGAGTGGTTTCGCTGTCGGTCTGAGCCTCGCCGCCGCACGCCGTCACCGACGCGAGCATCGATATGAGAAGTAAAGTTGAGATAAGTTTTTTCATTTGATTCCCTCACATTTCCTTGTTGTATCTTCTGAAGAGCTCGATCGCGGGCTTGCCCTTCGGCGTGAAGCCCGAATCGCCCGCCGGGTCCTTGGCGAGGAATGGACGGTCGGTCTGCTCGTCCCACTTCCACCAGCAGAGCCCGCGCCACCAATCGTCGTTTCTGAATGTCTCGACAATCGCCTCGAGATAGTTCGCCTGCTCCATGCCATCGTAGACCGGGTCGGTGCTCCAGCCCGCCGGATTCATCGCCGCGCCGGTATGCGACGTGCAGCCGCACTCGCCGAGCAGAATCGGCTTGCCGTACTCCTTCGCGTAACCGACAAATCTCTCGTGCATCGGCTTCAGGTACCCGATCATCTCTCCGACCGTCGCTCCCGGCTGATCCTCGGCGCGCTGATAGCAGCTCATCGAGAGGAGATCGAGGTCATAGAACCAGTGGTTCTTGTTCCGGAACGCCTTGTCGAAGTCGACAAGCCCGGTGTGGCAGGTGTGGCAGGAGGTCACCGGACCGGAGTAGACCTCGCGGACAGCTCTTATGACGCCCTTCCACTGCTCGTTGTAGTTGGTTATCCGGTCGAACTCGCTGTCAAGGCAGAACATCTCGCAGTTCGTGCGCTCGGCGATCTTCGCGTAATGCACCGAGCGGGCGGTCATGTTCCTGAACCACGACGAGCAGTGAGTCGTCACACAGTGCGGAATCCGCTCGTTGTGGTCGTGCGGAAACCAGGTGTCGATGCGGTCGCTGCCGTCGAGTCCCTCGAGCATCGGGCGAAGCTGAATCTTTATTCCCAGGTTGTGGAAATATTCGATCATCTCGATGAGCTCAAGGTCGGTCGGCGAGTTCTCGAAGTCGATGAACTGTACGAGCGACGAATAGTTCTCATGAAAAACAGTCGCGACGAGCGTCACCCACTTGATTCCAGCCGCGGCGATCGCGTCGGCTTCCTCCTTTGCCTTTTTCGATTCGTAATATCCCGCCTTCGCGCGGAAACCGAAGGTCACGCCGATCTGGCGCTCATTCAACGCTTTCATATCCATTTTATTTCCCTCCAAACTACATAGTGGTTTTATTGTTATCAAGCAATCCTTTAAGATAGCCTATCGCGAACAGTCTTCCGAGCGCGTCGTAGCCGTCCCTGTTGCCGGTTTCGAACGGAAGGGTCGGCACATGGTCGACTCGAATCGGAATGTCCCGCGCACTGTCCGGGCAGTATTTCGTGTAAAGCCGTATCGCGCGCGCCATGTCGATGTCTCCGTTGTCGTGGTAAGTCTCCGAGAAATCCGTCTTATCCCCGCGGACATTTCGGAAGTGGACGAAGAATATCTTGTCGGCAAGCGTCCTTATCGCGTTTTCAAGATC
>CAKSOR010000326.1 GCA_934477985.1 uncultured Eubacteriales bacterium | reverse complement strand
GTCCTGGATCACGTAGTCCTTACCCTCGCTCCGGATGAGACCTTTTTCCTTGGCTACGTTCATTGAGCCGCAGGCGACGAGCTCGTCGAAGGAGATTATCTCGGCGCGGATGAAGCCGCGTTCGAAGTCGGAGTGAATTTTACCGGCAGCCTGAGGAGCTTTTGTGCCCTTGGTGATCGTCCACGCGCGGACCTCCTTCGGACCGGCGGTGAGGTAGCTTATGAGACCGAGGAGCGTGTAGCTTGCCTTGATGAGTCGGTCGAGCCCGCTTTCCTTGATACCGAGGTCGGAGAGAAACTCGGCTTTCTCGTCGCCGTCGAGCTGAGCGATTTCGGCTTCGATTCCGGCGCAGATCGGCATGATCTGAGCGTGCTCGCTCTCGGCGTAAGCCTTGAGCTTCTGGTAACCGGCGTTATCCGACATGTCGCTTCCGATCTCGTCCTCGGCGATGTTCGCGGCGTAGATGACCGGCTTCATCGACAGAAGCTGGCAGTCCTGCATAATCGCGAGCTCGTCCTCGTTGTAATCGAGCGAACGCGCGTTCTTTCCGTCCGACAGCGCCGCGTAGACGCGCTCAAGCAATTCAAGCTCAGCGCCGAGGGTCTTGTCGCCCTTCATAGCCTTCTTCACGCGGTCGATACGGCGCTCGAGCATCTCGAGGTCAGAGAAAATCAGCTCCATGTTGATAGTCTCAAGGTCGCGCATCGGGTCGATCGAACCGTCGACGTGGATTATGTTCGGGTCTTCAAAGCAGCGCACGACGTGGATTATCGCGTCGCACTCGCGTATGTGCGAGAGGAACTTGTTGCCGAGTCCCTCGCCCTTGGACGCGCCCTTGACAAGACCCGCGATGTCGACGAACTCAATCACGGCGGGCGTGTACTTTTCGGGGTGGTACATCCCGGCGAGCACGTCAAGGCGGCTGTCGGGCACGGCGACGACGCCGACATTCGGGTCAATGGTGCAGAAGGGGTAGTTCGCCGACTCCGCGCCGGCGTTGGTTATAGCGTTGAAAAGCGTGGACTTGCCTACGTTGGGCAGTCCGACAATTCCGAGTTTCATGGTGGGTTTCTCCTTGAAAAGCATAATTATACAATATATAATTATACAGCCACTAAGCGGGTTCTGTCAAGTGCCGAAATGTAAATTCTTCAATAATCCGAGGACAACTCAGGCATTCTTCTCCCGCGGGGGCTCCCCGCTTGTTAAATCACTGACACTAAATTAAATATTTGTTCACAAAAACTTAAACAAAAATCCACCACTTTTTCCCTGAATATGATATAATGAATATGGTCAAATTTCTAACGAATTTCACAATTTCACATAACCGTCAAATTGTGAACGCAGGATTGTGCAATTTGATCACACAGCCATCACATTGGCACAAAAAAGAAAGATAATACAGGAGGAAAATAAATATGGCAACCAAAATTCTTGTGATCGACGACGACCTTAACATCTGCGACCTTCTCAGGCTCTACCTTGAGAACGAGGGCTACGAGGTCAAGACCGCCAACGACGGCGCTGAGGGTGTCTCCTTCTTCAAAATGTACGAGCCCGATCTCGTGCTTCTCGACCTCATGCTTCCCAAGAAGGACGGCTGGCAGGTCTGCCGTGAGATCCGCGAGATCTCCTCGAGACCGATCATCATGCTCACCGCGAAGGGCGAAGTCTTCGACAAGGTAGTCGGACTCGAGCTCGGCGCTGACGATTTCGTCGTCAAGCCCTTTGAGACCAAGGAGCTCGCGGCGCGCATCAAGGCTGTCCTCCGCCGCTATTCCAACCACGACAACAACGGCGACGACGAGACGATCAAGTTCGAGAACATCGAAATCTCCCGCCAGAAGTACGAACTCAAGCTCAACGGCAAGTCGGTCGACATCCCCCCGAAGGAGCTCGAGCTGCTCTACTTCTTAGCTTCCAACTACAACCGCGTCTTCACGCGCGACCAGCTCCTCGACAAGGTCTGGGGCTTCGACTATCTCGGCGACTCGAGAACCGTCGACGTACATGTCAAGAGACTCCGCGAAAAGCTCGAGGGCGTTTCGGACAAGTGGATACTCAAGACGGTCTGGGGCGTCGGCTACAAGTTTGAGCTTCTCCAGTAAGCAAAAAATAACCAATTCAAGACCGGTCTCGCGCCGGTCTTTTGTACGAGGTGAAGATCGAAAGATAAATCTTTCGATCAGCATTTTGTGGCTCTATCGCGGTCTCACGACCGCGATTTGGCTGCGCCAACCGCGCCCCAAAAAGCAAGAAAGGATGCTTTTGCTACGCAAAAGCTGTGATTTAAAATGTTCAAGAGCGTCTTCACGAAATATATCACGGCGTTCATGCTGATAATCGCTGTCAGCTTTGTGATACTCGCCTTCGTGCTCTGCCAGATGGTGAGCGGCTACTCGGTCGACATGAAAGCCGACCTTGTCGGGCGGACGGCGGACATCGTGACCAATTATATAAAGGAACAGTACAAAGAGGAAGCCAGTTACGATTTCCCGCAGTACGTCTACTTCCGCCGCAGCCGCATCGAGCCGTTCATTTCAGGCGTGGCGGGGCTGAACGACGACATAATGATCTTCCTGACCGACGCGTCAGGCTCGATTCTGCTGACCGACACCAACACCGCGCAGGGCGATCTGAACGACAATGTCCCGCAGAGCTTCATGTCCGACCTGTCAAGCGCGGGCGAGCAGACCTTCCAGGGCGATCTGGGAGGAGTTTTCAGCGCGAAGCATCTGGTGCACGCCGTTCCGCTCTACGACTCGGACGATGGATTTGTCGGCGCGGTGTTTGTCTGCTCACCGTCAAAAGGCATAGATCAGCTGATCGAGACCCTGATAAAAACCGTCATTATGTCCTGTCTGTGGGTGATGCTGGCGGCGCTGCTCGCGGTCTATTTCATAAGTGAGAAGATAATCGACCCCTTAAAGCAGATGTCCAACGCGGCGAAGAAGTTCGCGGCGGGCAAGTTTGACGTGCGCGTCCCGGTCAAAGGGCGCGACGAGGTGGCTGAACTCGCGACCGCTTTCAACAACATGGCGGCGAGCCTCGCGAATCTCGAGGACATGCGACGTACCTTCCTCGCGAACGTCAGCCACGATCTGCGCACGCCGATGACGACAATCTCAGGCTTTATCGACGGCATAATCGACGGCGCTATCCCGCCCGAGAAGCACGAATACTACCTCGAGGTCATCCGCACCGAGATAAGACGGCTCTCCAGACTCGTCATCAACCTGCTCGACATCACGCGAATCCAGGCGGGCGAACGGAAGTTCAACAAGACGGCGTTCGACATATGTGAGATGGCGCGGCTGATACTGATTTCGTTCGAGCAGAAAATCGACCAGAAGAAGCTCG
This sequence comes from uncultured Eubacteriales bacterium, assembly GCA_934477985.1. Classification (GTDB taxonomy): domain Bacteria; phylum Bacillota; class Clostridia; order Oscillospirales; family CAG-272; genus Flemingiibacterium. The sequence goes on along the minus strand of CAKSOR010000326.1, from coordinate 490 downwards.
ACGTTGAGTTCGACTGCGACAAGGACAAGATGGTCGTCTACGCCGACCGCGACGCGATCTACCAGATATTCTACAACATCTGCGACAACGCCATCAAGTTCTCGCGCGATGGCGGCAAGTACAAGATCAGCATCACCGCGCACGATAAGAAGGTCTATGTCTCGGTCTTCAACGAGGGCATCGGAATCCCCGCCGAGGAGCTTCCATTCGTCTTTGAGCGCTTCTATAAGTCGGATAAGTCCCGCGGTCTCGATAAAACCGGCGTCGGTCTCGGTCTCTACATCGCCAAGACGATCATCGACGCCCACGAGGAGGAAATCTGGGTCAAGTCGACTTACGGCGAAAACTGCGAATTCGTCTTCACGCTGCCCTACACTCCTGAGGCTGAAGTCACCGAGAAGTGACGTTCGCTATTGCTCGGCGCTTGCTGGTAAGGGGAAGGTGCCTTTCGAGAAAGGCACCTCCCCCCCGACCCCCTCTCCGCTAAAGC
>CAKSOR010000325.1 GCA_934477985.1 uncultured Eubacteriales bacterium | reverse complement strand
AGAGCGGCGCAGACAAGCGCCGTCAGCATTAACGATATGAACTTCTTCATTTTCATATTACCTCTCATACTTAGTTGTGTCTTCAAGCGCTTCTTGACCGGTGTCTATATTATAGCATTTATTCGCGCGGGCGTCAAGTATCGCTCAGGCCAACAATCGCGCGGTTATGTCCGCGCAGGATAACGGCTATTGACACACGTGCCGATAAATGATATAATATCATTGAAGGAGATGATCGTATTGATCGACGCTGAACTCAAGGAGACCGGACTGATCTCCGAATACACAAAAGCAGTCCCGATCGAGAATGTCTCGGTAATTATAGGGAGCTATAAAATAACATTGTGCCTTCTGACACACGATGAGCCGCGCGTATGGGACATACATCCGCACTCGCACGCTAATTACGAAATACACATGATAGTCTCGGGAAATGAGATAATGACCGTCGCGAATGGTCACGTGAAAGTGGGCGCGGGAACAACGATCATCACCGGTCCGGGCGTCGTTCACAGCCAGGTCTCGGATAATGGTTCGCGAGCGGAGGAATACGGTCTCCGCTTCACAATAGAAAAAATACCGGCGGTGCACGCAAAAAACGCCGACGATATACTTATAGACAAGCTGGTGACCGACCCGTTCGCCGTATTCGAGGACGGCGGGAAACTGTCAGATATATGTGAGGAGCTGATAGACGAGGCGTGCGCGGATCGTCCCGGCAGGCTGACAAGAATAAAAGCGCTCTTCAGCGATTATATGATTCTCCTCGGGCGCGAGATCATCGACCTGCCGGAAAGCGCCGGAAGGTTAAGGCAGACCGGGCGGATGGACACCAAAACGCTTCTCGACTGCTTCTTTTCAGCGAACCGCTCCACTGCGTCAACCGAGGAGCTGACAAAACTGCTTCATATAAGCGAACGCCATCTCAGGCGGCTCATGCAGGAGCTATATGGGATGAACCTGACCGAAAAGCTGAACGAGATACGCGTTGAGCGCGCGAAGGAGCTGCTTCTGTCGACCGATCTCACCTACGAGCAGATCGCGGACGAGCTCTCATTCGGGACACAGCAGTATTTTTCGCGCGTCTTCAAGAAAAAGACCGGAATGACGCCCTCGGCTTTCCGGTCGTCAGCGAGATTGACCGCGCGGTGAGACCAGAAAATTTACATTTATCCCTATTGACAAACCTTCCGCCGCGATGTATAATGAATATACAAAATGTCTCATCTGTCTGGGGGGAAACTTATGAAAAGAATCGTGTCGCTGATCATCTCAGCGCTTACGCTCACGGCGCTCTGCGCCTGCGGAAAGGATGTGCCGGAGTCCCCGGCGGACATCAAGACCGATCAGGTCACGTCTGAAAGCACCACGGCGGAAAGCACCGCGGCGGAAAATACCGACGCGGAAAGCAACGACGCGGAAAATACCGCGGCGGAAAACCCACCGTCAGAGTCAACTGAAACCTCCGTCGAACAGCTTGTGATAACTCCGGCGGACGCTTCGGTCTCACCGCTTGAGCTGAGCGACGACGAGCTCACCGACCTGTTTGTGAACCGGATATTCGCGAATTACACCGAGTGGAACAATATCGCCTGTAACGGCATCGCGCTGGCGCTCGATTTTAACGACGAATACGACGATGGAAACGACGCCACCCAATACTATCTCGTCCTGAATATTCAGGACTACGCGGCATTTCAGGAGCTGACCGACGCGGTGTTCTCACGCGGATTTCAGGAAACCGTCCTGTTTCCAGAGTATATCGACCCGATCTGCCCGCTTTTCGTTTCGCACAACGACCGGCTCTACTACAATTACAACACCGGCGGATGCGTGGAGTTCATAATCGCCCCGGCGTCGGCAGAGATCGCCGACCGGACGGATGACTCCTTCAGCGTGTCAATCGGCGTGAGCACGCATGAGGTCTCCGGAACCTTCGTTTACCGGATTGTCCGTCAGGACGGTCATTGGGTCATGGACAACGACTACTGGTACAAGGACACCCGGAGCGACGCTGAAAAGTACACCGGTGCTGATTACCTGTCGAACGTCGCTATGGCATTCTGGGACAACGACGTCATAAATGAAATGAGCGACGCCGAGATCAGAAAATTCATCGACGCGCAGCTGAAAACACTGACCGAGGACTCATACAGTTTGCACACCGAGAAGGAGATAATCGACGCGCATCCTTACGCGTTTGATGAGATAATACATCTCGGGAAGAAGGCGCTTTTGAGTCTCAATGAAATAATCTCCGACTCACAGAGCGGCTATGAAGAGCGCTGTCTTGCAAAATACGCGGCTTACACTATCGACCCGTCGCCATATGACCTGGTCTTTGAGTCACCGGACGGAAAGTCGAGCCTCAAGCTGTCGGTAAGCTCATTCATGGGCGACTGGCGTAATAACAAACTGACAGCGACATACGGAGAGCTGACCCTGAACAGAACCGCCAATCAGGATACCGGGCTCGCCGTGTTCGACTACACCGACGCCGAGGTCTCGTGGTCGGACGGCGGGAACTACGCCGTTCTGATCGGAAAGCGGACAGACGACCGCTTCCCGGCCTCCGCGTCGCTCATCGAAACGCCGACCGGAAAGCTCACCACTCTTCCGTCGCTTGAAATCTACAACGAGATCCTGAAAAAAGAGCCGGAGCTCGAAGCGTTTCTCTCGTTCTCAGTCGAGGGCTGCGAGTGGAATTCCGGAGAACCGACTGTGGGGTTTGAGCTTGAAACCGGCGCGGCGTTCTATCCACGGGTTATAAAGGGGCAGTACATCTTCGACACCAAAGCGCGTGAGCTGAAGAATATCACTTACGACCCGATAGTGTCAAAGACGCCCGGCGAGGCGCTGTCCGACGAGGAGATCAGACAGATTGCAGATGAGAATCTCGATATTCTGACAAAGGACAGCGAGCTGTGGGCTTCAGAGAAAGAGCTGATCTCCGCGCATCCCGAGGCGTTTGAAAAGATAATCGCGCTCGGAAAAAGCGCGGTGGAATATCTCGAGGAGATCGGAAACGGATACAAAGATGGTATCGCACCCGAAAACAACCGCTGTTTCATCGCGAAAGCGGCGGCGTACATAATAGATCCCGAGCTGTATGATTTAACGTTCGCGTCGCCCGACGGCAGGTATGAGCTGAAAGCAAATGTATACTCGTTTGACGGGCTGAATAGTATGTTCATTGGTATGGAGTACAAGCTCTGTGTCGTTGACAGCGTGACAAACACGGTGCTCGCCGCCGCGCCGTCATTCTTTTTGTCTTCACCGGATTTTCGCGTAAATTGGACACCGGACAGCCGATATGTCACGATAGAACAGGTTGGTAGGTATAATGACAAATACATATCAGGCTTTTCGACGGAGAACTGGAATTATTTCGAGCTGCCGGACACCGTTGACCTCGAGTGCCTTCTCGGCTGTGAGCTCTCCGCGTATGCCCCCGAAAGCGAATTCGGACCTGACGACACAAACTTCTATTTCGGATCGGAATCCGACAGCGTGCTTAAAGTCTCACTCAAGCTGCGCGATATGTCGGACGCTTACATCGACGCCGGATGGTATCTCTTTGACACCGTGAAAGGAAAGGTCATCGAGGCGAGGTTTGAATTCCCGCGTTTTCAGCATGAGCTCCGCGACAAAGGATATTCGGACAAGATCCTCAGATATACGCGTCCGTCCGCGTCGGTCGACATCTCAGCGTCCTATCCGGCTCTGAACGGCAGCGACCACGTGACCGGTTCGATCAATAAGCAGATATACGACTTCGTGATGTCGGAATATAAAGAGCGCATCGAAAGCGACACCGACGCGGCGATGTACGGCATGATCTCAAAGACCCAGTATGAAATCACGCGGAT
>CAKSOR010000324.1 GCA_934477985.1 uncultured Eubacteriales bacterium | reverse complement strand
CTTTTTCTCGCAGGCGCTCGATGAGCAGGAGGCCATCGACGAGGCAAACTTCGTGCTTGCGCAGATCAAGGACTATCCGCTCTCCTACCCCGTCATTTTCGACTGGGAAGACATCGAATTCATCGACATCGGCTATGACTCCGGAACGGCGAAGGTCGGCGACAGCGGATATTTCGTCGTTCCTCGCGGAGCGGGCTCGCCGGACGACCACATCGTCGATTTCTCCGAGCGCTCCGACAGGCAGATCGACGCGTTCAACTTCCACATGAACTTCCTCGGCTTCGTCCATGGCGGCGGTTGGTGTATGATCCCGACCGGCTTCACCTACGAGTTCCACGCGATCCTCGGCAAGAATGGCGATGAGTACTATGCCTTCCCGCGCTTTTATGTCGGCGGGAAAGCACCTTATGAGCAGATACGCGTCGAGTACCACCTGATCGACTCGGACGCCGATTACGTGAAGATCTGCAAGCTCTACAGAAATCACATGCTGACCCGCGGCGGCTGCAAGCCGATAAAGGATCGCCTGACACCCGAGCTCGATTACGCGAAGGACTCGGTCTGCATACGTATCCGGATGGCGTGGAAGCCCGTGCCGTCGCCGGTCGAGGAGCAGACGCCCGAGAACGAGCCCGAGATGCGTGTCGCGATGACCTTCGACGAGGTCGGAGAATTCTGTGAGAAGCTCAAAGCCGCCGGAGTCGAAAAAGCGGAAATCTGCCTTGTCGGCTGGAATGTCTCCGGACACGACGGACGCTACCCGCAGCTCTTCCCGGTCGAGCCGAAGCTCGGCGGAGAGGAGGCTCTGAAGCGGCTGATTGAAAAAGCTCACTCGCTCGGCTATCTGATCGACTGCCACACGAACTGCACCGGGGCTTACTCGATCGCGAACAATTTCACCGACTACTGGGCGATAAAAAAACGCGACGGCAGCGTCGACTTCAACCCGACTCTCTGGAGCGGCGGACGTCCGCGCAGGGTCTGCCCATTCAAGGGCGTCGAGTACGCGAAGACCGAGCTACCTAAGGTCCGCACGCTCGGATTCTCAGGACTGCATTACATTGACGTCATGTCGACAGTCGGGCTGTTCGAGTGCTTCGACCCCGACCATCCGGCAGACAAAAGAACCTGCCGGGCGCTCTGGAACGAGATCGCGAAATACTGCCGCGGGAGCTTCGGCGGATTTTCGTCCGAGGGCTGCTTCGATCACCTCGCGCCGAACCTCGATTTCGGGCTCTACGCGAGCTTCTTCGACACCGAGGGCAAGCTGCCCGACTTCTTCACGAAGTCTGTGCCGCTCTGGCAGATCGTCTACCACGGCGTCATCCTCTCGAACCCCTTCACAACGACGGTCAATTACCCGCTCAAGAGCCGCAGGCATCAGCTTGAGGTCATCGAGCGCGGCGGACGACCGACCGCATACATCTACTCGAAATTCGTCTCAGGAAACGGCAACTGGATGGGCGAGGACGATCTCACCTGCGAGAACGACGCCGACACCGACCGCACGGTGAAGCTCATCGCCGGAATGTACCGCGGGTTCGCGGAGCACTCACACCTCCAGACCGAGTTCATCGAGGGTCACGAGGAATCCGGCGGCGTCTCGAGGACAACCTACTCTGACGGCACGGTCGCCGTCTGCGACTACAACAGCGGAACTTGTATATTCGAAAAAAGCAGCTGAAAGGATAATTCACATGAAAAAAGCACTATCTATAGCACTTCTCACCGCGATAATTCTGCAAACCTCCTGTGCCACCACGCAGACCGAAGCTCCCGACACCTCCGGCGCTGAAAATACCGGAACCACAGCCGCTCCGGACGATCCGAACGCCGATTCTCGCCCCGATAACCTCGATTTCGGCGGCATCACGATAAAAGTCCTATTTCCCGAAAGCCATGGCGGAAAAGCCGATCAGATCGACTGGGTCGACGAGGACGACGGAGACCTTGTAAACTCGGCGCTCTTCGCGAGAAGGACAAAAGTCGAAGAACGACTCAAGGTCAAGTTCGAGGTCGACTACTCGCTCGGCGTCAACGCCTGGGCTGACCCTCTCAAGAACTCGATCCTCGCCGACGACAAAGCGTGGGACGTCGTCTGGGGCAATCAGTCAAACACCACCGCGCTCGCCGTCGAGGGACTCTATCTCGATCTCTCGGACGCGAATTACCTGGATTTCGATAAACCCTGGTGGAACACCGGGTTCATGGACGAGATCTCAATCGGGAAAAGCCGCTACTTCCTCGCGGGCGACATTTCACTCTCGATGCTCAGCTACATGAGCTGCATGTACTTCCACAAGGACCGCTTCGAGACGATCTCGGGCGAGACGGCTGACGACCTCTACAAGACGGTGCTCGACGGCGGCTGGACGATGGACAAGCTTGCCGAATACTGCCGCAAGTCCTATTCCGACCTCAACGGAAACAGCGAGGCTGACGCTGACGACGCCTACGGAATGGGTGCGGTAACAGCGAGCACGGTCGACCATATGACCTTCGACTCCGGCGTGAGATTCACGAAACGCGACAAGAACGGAATTCCGTCGATGGACGTCGTCAACGAGCGCTCGGTCGATTTCGTAAAGAAGCTCTATTCGCTCTTCTACGAAAATGAGGGTGTGCGCGTCTATCCGCCTGAGCAGACCAGCCTGCGCGTCGACATCCCGAACAAGCTGATAAACGGCGAAATGACCTTCATGTGCGGCTATTTCTACTCCGCCTCACTGCTTCGCGACATGAAAGCCGACTACGGAATCATTCCCTACCCGAAGTTCGACGAGAATATAGACGGCTACCGCGCGCTCGTGCATGACTCGGCGGCGCTCGTCAGCGTGCCGGTCTCCTGCGACAAGGTCGACGCGGTCTGCGCGGCAATTGAGGCGATCGCGGCTGAGAACTACCGCACGGTCACACCGGCTTACTATGAGACGGCGCTCAAAACGAAGTACATCCGCGACGACATGTCCGGCGAGATCGTCGACATGATTCACGAATCCGGAACGACAGACCTCGCGATAGCCTACACGACGTCTCTGAACCGAGTCGGATTCATAAACCGTACTCTTATGCAGAATAAATCCTCCGATCTTGCGTCGGAGTACGCGGCGATGCAGGCAAACGTTGAGAAATCCCTCGCCGAGCTTATCGCGAAGGTGAAGTGATCTGACCTTAATGGAAAAGCGGCGGAATCTCGTTCCAACGCACCGCACCCTGAAATCTCCTGCGGTATTCGCGCGGCGATATGCCGATCCGCTCGCGCAGAAAATCGCCGAAGTAGTTCTCACTCGTGAAGCCGCACTGCTCGGCGATCTCCCAGATGTCCGCGCCGTCGGGTCTCGCGAGCATCCTCAGCGCTGTCATGCACCTTCTCTGCGAGACCTGTTCTCGCCAGGTGCAGCCGGTATAACGGCGCAGCAGCGCGGAAAGTCCGTTCGGTGTGTAGCCGGTATTCCCGGCGGCTTCGGCAATCGTCAGCTTCCTTGAGAGGTTCTTCTCGATGAAGTCGAGCACTTCGACGACGACACGCTCCTCGCAGATGTCGCGCACCTGTCCCGACAGCTCGATCGGCTCAATGAGCGATAGCTCGCAGATCGTCTCGGCGAGCCGCGCGGCGATCATCAGCTCGCGGTACTTCGCGTCGGTTTTGTTCCAGACGCGCTCCATGTCGGCGGCGAATTCGAGTCCCATGCGGGTCGGAACGCGGAAGAGCTGCGCGGCGACCGGTCGGTCGAGGATCGTGTCGGTCGAGAGCGTGACAAGATCGGTTATCCGCTCGCGCCTGAAGCCGACGACGGCGGTTCGGTAGGGCTGTTCGGGCGGCGAAATGTACGAATGCGTCACCGCCGGGCGTAGCAGCAGCGCGGAGGTTGGCGTCAGAAACAACTCTGTAC
>CAKSOR010000323.1 GCA_934477985.1 uncultured Eubacteriales bacterium | reverse complement strand
GTACCCTCCAGGACGGACAGGCAGTAGTCGTATCCGGCAAACTTGTCGAATTCGTCCCGCCACACGCCGAGGATGGAGAGCGGAGCCACAATCAGGAGCCGGGCAATCCGGCGCTCCTTCCAAAGCTGGCCGACGATCCCGATGGATGTGAGCGTCTTGCCCGTACCCATTTCCATGAGCAGGGCAGCGCCGCCGCCACGGGAGAGCCGATCCAGTGCGAAGGCTGCCGCGCGCCTCTGGTGCTCGTAAGGCGCGGCCCGGATCGGGAGGGTGTTGCGAGCATCAATCAAGGACGGCACCACGAAGAGCCTCCAGTAATTCGGTGCTGATACGATCATCAATCTCCAGCGTTTTTCCAGGAATCCTACTACAGTCAGTGTCATAGACACGAATGGGGATGCCCAACGCCTTTGCTTTGTTGATCTCAAATCTCATGCCCTTGCTGATCCGATCCCCGATAACCCACAGCATATCGCAACATGCCAGCAGCTCAACGCTCATCGTCAACCCGCGAATTCGATCCTCGGGGTTTGCGTCATCAAGAAAACCCGTATACATCAAATGAGGAATAATCGGTACATAGTCACAACACGCGGCCAAGCGACCAACCTTCTTGGCGAGTTTCGTATTTCCCTCAATGTCGCCACGATAGGGGGAGCAAACAAACACCTTCTTCACCTTGCCACCATTCCTTTCGGTATCTATCGCCGTTGTTCTATGGAGCAAACTGATCGATGATCGAATTCATAACCATCAGATCTTTTCCACTCAGCGAAGGGGCCAGTTTCCTGAGTAGCTCAATCTGTTCAGGGCAGAGGCGCGAGCGCTGCGGATGGTACCAATCCAGCAGCTTAACGCCACCGCCATAGCGGCCACGAATCGTCTCAACAGGACGTGTCAGCGCGAGCGTTTCAATATCACGGCGGATTGTGCGTTCATTCACACCAAATTGCTCTGCCAGAGCATTGACCGTTGTCATACCCCTGGCCAGAAGCAATTCGTAAATTTCTGCACGCCGTTCTTCCGCGCTCACGCCTTCACCTCCCTTCCTCGCTTGCTCTATATACAAGGCTACCGGTTAAACCGGACAGTTTGTGTCCGGTTTAACGAAATAAGTTTTGTTTATCGTAGGTTTCACTACAAATGCCATAGGGCTCGATGGGGACAAAAAACCGGAGCCACTATATGCACCCCATTTGGGTACATATCGTGACTCCGGCAGTTAGTATCTCGCCGCAACGCATCGGATCAGGGCTCGGTAGCCGCTTGCTTTTTCAGTTTTTTCTCAGCCTCGCTAATTTGGGCCAGAACATCAGCAAGAGGGATAATCGTATTCCCTTTCTTACTATCCTTTACATCCAGTAGGATCTTGTCCTCACAAATCAAAGCGTCGAACACGCGAGGCTTAACTTCCCTGGGGCTACTCAGATCTCGTATCGGAACTCGTAGCATCGGCATCACCTATATCATCACCGGTAACCAATTTAAGCCTAAGCGCCTGCTTATGTACTTCCTCCGTTCGCAGCGTCCCAGCACGCAAATGAAGCAATTCCTCGATTTCCTCAGGATACATGTTAATGCCTCGCATACCGAAGAATCTCATTAGCGTCGCGGGCGTGAAATACTTTGCCTCGAACAGTGTATCGATTGCCCCTTGGAAAACATTCTCATTAAGAATGAATGGGCTATCGTCAGGCTCATGCTTCCTCCAACCGTTTTTTGAATACTGACGCATTAAATACTGATACTGATTGGGCGTCAGCACATTAAGTGTCCTCGCGCGATAAAGCATTGCCGCTACTGATACCTTCCATTTCTTTTTAAGATACAGATAGTATTGTAGGTCTGTAGGAAACGCGGCTATATCGTGCATAAAGCTTTCCCTGGGGAGCAGAAAAGCGCTGGCGAAAGCGTTTGCTTGATTCTCGCGCATTTTGAATTCTTCCCGCGATATTTCATCCAGCGCTTCGCTCCAAGGGTGAATCAGGATATGGCCAAGTTCGTGCGCAAGATCAAAACGGATTCTACCCTCAGGCTTTCGCCCCTGATCCACGGCGATGATGAAAAGATTTCGCCCGCCAACGAGCGTTCGTTGGGAGAACGCATCAATATCCTGTGTTTCAGTTGGATACCCGCTAACGATGATTCCGTTTTGTTCCAACAAAAATTGGAAATTGCCAATAGGTTCATCGGTTAAGCCCCAGTGGCGGCGAGTATCCATTGCGCATTCCTCAAGCTCGTGCTGCGCTTGATCGTGTATGGTATCGTCTGTATCGCTATCGTTTCCGCTGAACGACACATCGGGCAGATTCTGAATCGGAAAGCTTACAAATTCCTCAAGCGCCATATAAAGCTCACCGATCATCATGAGTTTGTACTTTTGTGCTGACCTATCCATCCTTCCAGCGCTAAGCAATGAACGGAAATATGTTACATCGGCCTGCGGGTTAAACTGATCCGCCTGCATGAAGAATTCATAGGGAAACCGAAGAGCCTCCGTAATGATTGACAGTCTATCGTAAGACGGCTTACTATCGTTATTCTCGTACTGCGAAATCAGCTGTTTACTGATTTCAGTTTCGTTGGCCAGTTCCGTTAAGGTTTTCCCGCGATATAGGCGTGCAAACCGCAGCCGCGAACCGTCAAACTTCCTTTCCATATCGTTCACCTCAATTACGCTTCATCCTCCAACTCGATCAGCGGAGGCTTGATTCCGGGCTTGAGCCCCACGAGATCGTGTACATCTTGCTGTGGCGCGTCTTGGACGATGGAATTGATCTTCTCAATCAGCGCTGAACTGTCCGGCTCGATGTACTCGTTTAGTGACCTTTCCTCAATCACGTTGAACGCGCTGTCGAAAAAGGTAACGTGTACATCCTTGACCTCATACCCTGAGGCAGTGTATGATACAACGTAGTGATGCCAACCGTCGGGATCATCGATGATTCCTTGGAGAAGAAGTTCGAAATCTCTATCGTAGACATCATCGTCAAAAGCATCAATCGGCGGGAGGAAGGACAGCTGCTCATACCCTGCATCGTAATTGCCGTTGATAATTTGGAGTAATGTCTGAAGGTAATGGGGCCAACACCTATGTCCCTTTGGTATTCCATCAAGCGTCCTCTGCGACATGACGCTGATGGTCACCGAATGCACGTGGTCAACTATTAGACGACCTTCCCATCCATGCCGACGAAACGGATGCAGTCTTACTCCTTCAAGAACCAACAATTCTCGCAGGCACTGATTTATCATGTCGCCCGTGAGAAGGCTACGATGATTATTTGTCTCGAGCTTGTTCTCCAGACAATACAGCCGTAGACGCTCTTGTATTGCCCGGGTAATGGCGCGTGTCGTCAGCTTAAGAACAACCTCGTCAGCCTTGAAATATGTGGTCACGATGTTTTACCTCCGAATTTAGTATCTGTCCTATATTTTTACATAATCAGCTCGATTTGTCAAGCGGAACAACATCATAATCTTGAATTATCTCGATAAGACTTTGTTAAGATTTCCTGCTTGCAGCCTTTCCAGTACCTATAATGCTGGTCATGCCTGACTCTATCTATACATCAATCCCGGCATGGGGACGGTTTCGCATTTATCCGTCGCCAGCAGCATATGCCCCATGAGGGAGGCGGGCCGGATGGCGGTATAGCCCCAGCGCCGCCGTATTTCGTCGATGGCATCATCCAGCGCCCGCCGTCGCTCGCGCCCCAGGTAGTCATTGAACATATCCACCTGGACGGGGTCATGAGCCCCGGCCATATTGATCCCGCGCACGGTCAGCGCGCGCACCGGCTTTTCCCACCGATACATCTGCCGGAATAGCGCGTATCCGGCCTGGGCGATTTCCAGCGGGCTTTGCGTCGGGTAATGCAGCGGGTGCTGGTATTGCCGCCAGCC
>CAKSOR010000322.1 GCA_934477985.1 uncultured Eubacteriales bacterium | reverse complement strand
CATCGCGTCTTCGAAATCCTCTTCCTCAACGCCGACGATGATTGAGATCTCGCTGGAGCCCTGATCAATCATGCGGATGTTGATTCCCGCACCGCTGATCGCCTTGAATACGCGGGCTGCCGTACCCTTGGCTTTTACCATCGCACGTCCGACCACCGCGATGAGAGCGAGTCCGTCCTCAATATCGACCGCCTCGGGGTTGACCGCGCGGCAGATACCGTTGAGAACACGTTCGCGGCGACCTTCCAGCTCGTGGGTGTTGACTATGACGCTCATGTTGTCGATTCCGGAGGGGAGATGCTCGAAGCACATTTCGTTGGTCTCAAGTACCTCAAGCACGCGGCGTCCGAAGCCCACCTCGGCGTTCATCATATCCTTCTCTATTGTGATTACCGAGAAGCCTTTCTTGCCCGCCACGCCGGTGATGACATTTCCGGTGTCAAACTTATTGCTCTGTGAGAGGATGAGCGTTCCGTGCGCGTCGGGATTGTTCGTGTTGCGGATGTTTATCGGGATGCCGGCGAATCTGACCGGGAAAATCGCGTCCTCGTGAAGGACTCCCGCGCCCATGTAGGAGAGCTCGCGCAGCTCCTTGTAAGTGACCTCGCTGATGACGCGCGGATTTTCAACTATGCGCGGGTCAGCCATCAGGAAGCCGTCGACATCGGTCCAGTTCTCGTAGAGATCGCACTCAGCGGCTCTGGCGACGATCGAGCCGGTGATGTCCGAGCCGCCGCGCGAGAAGGTCTTGATCGTGTCGTTCGGCATCGAGCCGTAGAAGCCGGGGATCACGGCGTGCTCGTGCTCGCGGAGCTTAGCGCCGAGAACGGTGTTTGTGCGCTCGGCGTCGAGCTGACCGTTGTCCTTGAAGAAGATGACCGTCGCGGCGTCGATGAAGTCGAAGCCTAAGTACTTCGCGAGGATGAGACCGTTCAGATACTCGCCGCGGCTCGCCGCGTAGTCGCGCCCCGCCTTGTGGATGAAAGCGTTGCGGATCGACTCGAACTCGGCGTCAAGTGAGTAATCCAGTCCGAGTCCATCGATTATCCCTTCATAGCGCGCCTCGATTTCCGCGAAGAAATCCGAGAAATCCTCGCCCTTTGACGCCATGTCATAGCAGGCGTAGAGCATATCGGTGACCTTCGTGTCGGTCTTGGAACGCTTTCCGGGAGCCGACGGCACAACATATCGCCGCGAATCCTCGGCTCTTATTATATCCGCGACTTTCTTGAACTGGTTGGCATCCGCGAGTGAACTTCCGCCGAATTTAACGACTTTCAACATAATTAATATCCCCAATCTGTATATTGCCGGAGTCAGATACTGACCGTTCCGGCAACCCTGTTTTTCACGTCTACTATATATTATATGAAAAAAACTCCGCTTTGTCAATAGGTCTGAAAGCGGAGACATAAAGTTTGTAGCAGATGACAGCCCGAAGGTTACTTGCGGGCTGTCATAATGTGCAATATTTTAGCGGATTAAAGCTCTCAGAAGCCTTGATCAGCGAAACCGAGCTCAGAGCCCATACTTTTCAATCATGTTCTTCGCGATCTTGCAGAGCAGGACACCCGCGTCGAAGGTCAGCGCCGGGTCGAAATGCCTGTAGAAATTGTCCGCCTCGTAGACATAGTCGCCGTCGTATCCGATGTCCGAAAGCCCCTTGCAGAAGCCCGCCCAGTCGATATTTCCGAAGCCGGGCGCGGTGTGGTCGTCGGTCACTCCGTAGTTGTCGTGGATGTGGAGCGCCTTCAGCCGGCTTCCGAGCGTCCTGACCATGTCGCCGATCGGCTTGTCGCCCGAGAGATTCGTGTGTCCGACGTCAAGGCAGGCAACAAAGCGGTCGCCGTTTTTGCAGAGCGAGTTCATCGTGTCGACATAGTCCGCCATCTCGACAGATGACGAGCAGACCGTCGGGCAGATGCAATTCTTCTCGGGGTCGTGGTTGAACATATTCTCAATCGCGATTTTTATTCCATATTCGTCGAGATACGGTATCAGCCTCGAGTAGAGGTCGACCGCGGCTTCTTTGTTCTCAGCCGACTTTGAGCCGTAGCGGTTCTCGCGCAGAATCGGCGGATGAACAATCGCCTGCCTTGCGCCGAGCACCGACGAGATCAGCAGAGCCTTGCGCTCAGCCTCGAAGATTATCGGGTCGCGCTCGGGATTCCAGGTGTAGGTCGGGAAAGGCGTGTGAGTCTGGTAGACATACAGCCCGCAGCTTTCGATGTGCTTTCTGAGCTTTGTGTAACGCTCGCGGAGCTCATCGTCGGGCAGAGTCAGCACTCCGCTGTCAACGGGGTAGAAAATGCTGTAGTCGATCGAATCGAACCCGGCTTTCGCGAGGAGCTCGATTCCTTTCTCGAGTCCGTAGACTCTTTCGAATTTATCGGTCTGCGTGCAAACGTTCATCGGATAGTCCTTCTTTCGTTATTTGATCCCAAGATATTCACAGTATTCCTCGAGACAGAGCCCCATCTCGTACATCTTCTGCGCGTGGTAGCGTCCGACATAGCGGTAGTGCCACGGCTCGTAGGAGATTCCGGTCTTGTCGACCTTGTCCTCCGGATAGCGCAGAATGAAACCGAATTTCCAGCTGTTTTCCTTGAGCCATCTGAACTGCTCGGTCTCGCCGAACGACACGTCAGCGCCGGTCGGGATGTTGTGCATGTCAAGGCAGAGTCCCGACTGATGCTCGCTCGCGCCGGGCGGATTGACAATCGCCGCTGCCGCCGCGTAAGCGCCGTCGCCGAGATACGAATACTGCTGCAAGCGCTGGTTGAAGAGCGACTGCTGATACGAATATCCGCGGTATCCGCTCGTGACCGTCACGTCGGTGTAGCCCGCCGACTCCATCTCCTTGAAGAGCGCCTCGAGCGATTTCGCGGCGTAGAGTCTCAGCTGCTGCTTCGCGCGGTCGTTTCTGGTGTTCTCGACCTCGACGAGATCCTGCGGGACATATGTCGAGTCGAGCGGATGATCGACGTTGACCAGAGTCAGATATTCCTTCGTGTTGCCGGGGTTCATGTACTCCTCGTAAAGCGAGAGATTGTTGACGAAATTCATCTCGGGCGTCTTGACAAACGCCTTCGCGACGTCCTCGTCGATGCCGTCCATCGGAGCGGGCGACGCCAGAAGGAAATAGAGCGTGTCGTAGATCGGCTCCTCGCCCTTCTTCAGATTGCCCTTTTCGTCGAGCTCGTTCAGGAGTATCCGCTCGACCGTGACCTTGTGCGCCTTCTCGTCGAGCGTCACGTTCAGACCCTTGAAATACGAGCTGACAAAGTCAACCGGCACATAGAGCTTGTTATTCTTGTAGTAGCTGTCAGCCGAGAGCCGCGCCTCGACCGTGTTGATGTAGACCGTCCGCGTTCCGACGATGAAGCGCACAGTCTCGGCTTCGTCACCCTTGATGACGAACTTCATGTCGTCGACTGAACCGGTCAGCGCGAGATCGCACAGCTCCGCGACGTCAGAGAAGCTGACATAGACGCGCCCGTTTCTGACCGCGTCGGCGTACTTCAGCGTGTATTTATCATCGCCGATCTGGTACGAGTAACCGGAAGAGTTCGCGGAATCCTGCTTTGTCAGGTTGAAGAAAAAAAGTCCGGCGGTGACTCCGCACATAATGGCGAATATCATTAAAAACAGCAGAAAACGCGCGAAAAAGACCTTCAGAGCCGCTTTCCGGCGCTGTTTCAGGCGATATTTCTCGCGCTGGCGTCTCGAGCGGTTGATCTCGATCTGCTCCGGCGTGAGCTTTATCTTCGGGTTTGTCGTCTGGCGCTTTGGAGTCGGGCGGTTCGGACGCGCTCCGGTGCGCGCTCCCTGGCGGTTCGGCTGAGCCTGATTCGGACGCGCGTTCATGTTCTGAGAGTACGGCTGACCCTGCGGATTCTGGCGTGGCGCGACGTACTGATT
>CAKSOR010000321.1 GCA_934477985.1 uncultured Eubacteriales bacterium | reverse complement strand
TGTTTTCTCGTTCTTCATTGGATTCCCGACTTTCCAAAAACTACAAAGCTTCCTTTAAAACGCCACCTGCAAAAACTCCGAGTTTCTTAAGTACTGAACTTTCAATCATGATTATATCCTCCTTTTTATTTGCGCCGGTGTCCTGTATACAACACCATTGCCATACAGATCACTGTGGCCCAAGCCCAAAACTTATGCTGTTTCATCAGGAATCACCTCTTGTGAATGAATGAAATTCCAACGGGATTGTATCGCCATTCCCTTTGGTAAATCTATCATATGCGCTTACCTTCCGATTCGTCAAACCTAACTTTTATTATTGATATTTTTTATCATTATTTTCCATTTTTGAACCGCTTGTTTTATTTTTTCAAATCATATATAATAAAAAATTACTACATAAAATGAGGTGTCTTATCATGAATAAAAAAGAGAGGTTTTAAAAATGTCAGTCTTCATTCCGGAAGGTTATAAGTCGCTGCTCGACATACGCCAGACCGAGGTTGCTATAAAGAAGGTAAAGGATTTCTTCGAGCGCGATCTCGCTATACAGCTTAATCTCACGCGCGTCTCCGCGCCGCTCTTCGTCGAGCGCCAAAGCGGACTCAACGACACCTTGAACGGCGTCGAGCGCCCGGTCGCCTTCGACATCAAGGGCATGGATTACGACATGGAGATCGTTCAGTCGCTCGCGAAGTGGAAGCGCTACGCCCTCGGCAAGTACGGCTTCAGACACGGCGAGGGACTTTACACCGATATGAACGCGATCAGACGCGACGAGGACACCGACAATCTTCACTCGGTATTTGTCGACCAGTGGGACTGGGAGCGAATAATATATAAGGAAGAGCGCAACGTCGAGACCCTGAAGAGCATGGTCCGCCGCGTCTACCGCTCGATAAGACATACCGAACGCTACATCGCCGAGGATTACGCTTTCTCGGGACTCATCCTGCCCGAGGAGATTTTCTTCATCACCTCGCAGGAACTGGAGGATCTTTATCCCGACCTCACGCCGAAGGAGCGCGAGTACAAGATCGCCAAGGCGAAGGGCGCGGTCTTCGTCATGCAGATCGGAGGAGTGCTCAAGTCGGGCACAATCCACGACGGACGCGCGCCGGACTACGACGACTGGTCGCTCAACGGCGATATAATCGTCTATTATCCTGTGCTCGACATCGCGATGGAGCTCTCAAGCATGGGAATCAGAGTCGACGAGGCGGCGCTTTTAAAGCAGCTTGAGATCAGAGGCTGCCCCGAGCGCGCCGAGCTTCCGTTCCAGAAGGCGCTTCTGAACGGCGAGCTGCCTTACACGATCGGCGGCGGAATCGGTCAGTCGCGCATCTGCATGTTCTTCCTCAGAAAAGCTCACGTCGGCGAGGTTCAGGCGTCGGCTTGGACAAAGGAAGACCTCGAAATCTGCCGCGAGAAGGGCGTCCACCTGCTTTGATTCATAAAAAAGACTGTCTTCGGACAGCCTTTTTTATATCCCGCGCTCCTTCATCGACTCGCGGAACCCGCTCGGTGTTATACCGAACTTCCGCTTGAAGAGCCGGCAGAAATATGCGCTCGACTCGAATCCCAGCAGCGCGGCGATGTCGGCGACCCGCGTGTCGCTCTCGGCGAGCATGCTCCTCGCGCGCGAGAATTTCAGATCGATCCGGTACTCAATCGGCGTTTTGCCCGAGTATTCCTTGAAGAGCCGTCGGAAGCAGCCGGCGCTGACACTGCAAGCCGCCGCGAGCTCCGAAACCGAGAGGTCGCGCGCGCTGTCGAGCAGCTCGATGCCGGGCGCGATCGACTCGAAGCGGCGGTTGTAGTAGTTCTGCGTCTCGCGGCTCAGAAGGTCGAGCAGATTGTAGACGGCGGTCCTGACCGCAAGCGGCGAGCGCTGCGGACTTTCATATGCCTTGACCGCTCTGATCATCAGCTCAGACGCGAGGTAACTGTTTATTCCATCGATCAGGAACGGCATATCGCCGAAAGTACATCGCTTGTCGCCGGAATTTATGTTGAACTCGACCAGATACGCGCCGCGGTTCTCGCAGCTGTAATTCACCGCCGAGTAGAGCGACCCGGCGGGAAGGCAGACGAAGCTCTTCGCGCCCGCGTCGAGCGTCCGCCCGTCCGATGTCCTGAATACCCGCCGACAGTTCTGCAAGTAAAGTATTCCCGAGCTCTTCCGCGGAGCTTTCAGGCTGAAGCTACATCCATCGCTCCAGCGCTGACACATGCCGAAGAGATCGCTCAGCTCAAAATCGAGCGAACCGAGCTCACGGAAGCTCACACGCTCCATCAGAACGATTTCATGACCTCATCGGTCACGCGCTCAAGCAGTCCGAGATCCCATAAAAGCCGACCGAGTACATATTTGTCGCGGATGTCCTTCGCCATTAAGAAGGCGTCGCGCAGTTCCTCACGCGAGACTCCGAGCTCTTCGGCGTTAGTCGGCAGCCCGGTGCGCTTCATGAAACCAAGGATGTCCGAATACTTCGGAAGGTCGGCGATGATGCCGAGTATCTCCTCACGGTGCGCGATAATGAAATCAAGGCGGTTCTTGTGCGACTCCTTGTCCCACTTGCCCTCGCGAAGCTCGTTTGCGATCATGCTGTCCGCGCCCTTGCCAAACTTCTCGCGGAGGACGGCGAACCACGCCTCACGGTCAAATTCCGCGACTGAGCTCAGCGCGGCTTCGCGGTCGATTGTGTCTTTTATCAGCTCTGTAAGTATCTCGTAGCCCTTCAGCGTCATCAGCGTGCCGACTCCGCACTGGATGCCGTGCAGGTCGGACGGACTGCCGAACTCGAGCGCGCGCATGTCGAGTACGTGCGAGACATAATGCTCCATCCCCGACGCCGGACGCGAAATTCCCGCGTAGTTCATCCCGAGTCCGCCGAGCACCAGCCCCCGCATGACCTTTCCGCAGGACTCATGGTCGCCTGAAAGCGCCGCTTCGCCGTTCGTAACGACCTCAGCGAGCGAGGTCTGCACCAGCCCGGCAATGTAGGGACAGAAGTATTCGCCGCGGATCAGCTCACCAAGCCGCCACTCGACGATGCTTATGTACTTTGCCAGCATGTCGCCGATTCCCGAGCGGATCAGCTTCTTCGGCGCGTCGGCGAGGACTTTCGTGTCGCCGATCACCACCTCCGGGCACTTCGAGTCTATCGAGATCTTGAAGCCGCAGCGCTCCATTGAGGAGGTCGCCGACGCGAATCCGTCCATCGACGGCGCGGTCGCGACTATAATGTCTGGCACTCCGTAGGCGGTCGCGATTATCTTGCAGGTGTCGTTGATGACTCCGCCGCCAACAGCGATCACAAGGTCGCAGGACTTGTCGCTCCACATAAGAGCCTCGCCGACGATCCGGTCGTCCGGCGCGGGATGCTTGCGCTCGATTATGTGCAGCTTGTAGGGAATCGCCGTCGAGTCGAGCAGCGCACAGACCTTTTCGCCCGCCGCGGCGTAGGTGTCGCGGTCGCAGAGGATGAAGGGATGAGTTCCGAGCGACTTAACGATTCCGGGGAGGGAATCGAGCGCGTTTTCGCCGACGACGCATTTTTTGAGCTTGCCGAAATGCTTTCTGCCGCAGGAAGGGCAGACAAAGCCGTCATTTTCGATGAGATATTCGAGAGAAGGATTCATGATACGCTCCTGAGAATTTATTTTACTATATGATACCACAAAAGCGTGAAAAAGTCAATCGTTCACGTTAAGTTTGAGCAAAATTGAGCAATCAGTCACGAAAATGGGGAAAAGTGCGCAAATAATCACAGATGTGAGCAAGCAACAAATGATTATTTGCGAATAATAACTTACTTTAAAAGTCAAACAATTCTCACAGACAAATCCTTAGTCAGTGAAAACAAACGCCTCCCAAAACCTTCATCCAGAGGCAGAAAGATAAAAATCCATATAAGCCAGTGTTTAAAAAGGTTTGGGG
>CAKSOR010000320.1 GCA_934477985.1 uncultured Eubacteriales bacterium | reverse complement strand
GGGACGTAAGTCCCCGCCTGCGCCGCCCGACCGCAAAGCGACCGGGCGGCCGAGCCGCAAAAAAAAAATTGCGTAGCAATTTTTTTTTGCGGCTCGCGCTTTTTCGCGCGCTTGCCGCGCGAAAAAGAAAGGAGACTGACGATTATCGCCAGCCTCCGATTATTCAGTCGAGCTTTTCCACAGTCTGTGAATAACACCGGTCGCAGGTGATCACCGAATTGTAATCCGGCGACAGCTTGTGTATCTCACTTTCGATCCGCTCGCGCAGCTCGTGATCGGTCATTTTCAGATCGAACGGAACTGTGATGTCAAAAATCAGATTCGTGTGCGTCTGACCCTTGACAACCCGGAAATCGTGCATGGAAAGCTCTTTTCCGAGCTCGCCGGACAGCTTTCCGACAATGTCCGCGACCTCGCTGTGAAGCGTGTTCGTCTCATTGTCAGCCGTCACGACCGGGTCAAGGTGAATCACCACGTGCATCCCCGTCTCGCGCAGAAAGTCAAACTCAATGTTGTCGATTATGTCATGGCTCACCAGAATGTCCTGCTCCGCCGGAACCTCAACATGCACCGACACAAAGCATCTGTCCGGTCCGTAGTTGTGCACCATAAGGTCGTGGTATCCAAGCACGCCCTTGTACGACATGATCTTCCGCCCGATCGACTTTATCAGCTCCGGGTCGGGCGCGAGACCCAAAAGCGGGTCGGCGGTCTCGATTATCAGCCCTATTCCCGACTTCACGATGAATATCGCCACCGCGCATCCGAGCCATCCGTCGAGCTCTAACCCGGTGAACCTCGAAATAAGTCCGCCGACAAGCACTGCCGCAGTTGTCAGAACATCGTTCCGGCTGTCCGACGCCGTCGCGATAAGCGCCGTTGAGTCGATGTGCTTTCCGACAACCGTGTAGAATCTGCTCTGCCAGAGCTTAACAACAATCGAAATTCCCAGAATCACAAACGACGCGATCGAATAGTTCGTTTTGGTCGGCTCGAAGAGACTCTGCACTGACGTTATGAGAAACTGTCCGCCAAGAATTGTTATTACCATGGAGACGATGAGTCCGGTTATGTACTCGATCCGACGGTGTCCGTAAGGATGCTCAGCGTCAGCCGGCTTTTCCGCGAGCTTGAAGCCGATAAGCGTGATCACTGACGATCCGGCGTCGGTCAGGTTGTTGACCGCGTCGGCGGTGATCGCGATGCTGTTCGTGATAATGCCTATCACAATCTTCAGAATCGACAGAAACACGTTCGAGATTATCCCGACAAATCCCGCCGCCGCGGCGCATTTATCGCGTGTATGCGAATCCGAGGTGTTTTTATAATCCTTTACAAATAGCGAAAGGAGTTTCAAATTCATTGAATTATTCCCCTGAAAGCTGCTTTGCCGCGCACAGAATTCCGAACTTTCCGCTTTCGTAGGTCAGTCCGCCCTGCATGTAGATCGTGTACGGCGCGCGGAGGGGACCGTCGCAGGACAGCTCGATCGAAGCTCCCTGAGTGAACGTTCCCGCCGCCATGATGACCTTGTCGAGATACCCCGGCATAGCGTCGGGTATCGGCGCGACATACGAGTCGATCGGCGAGCCGCTTTGGATTCCGCGGCAGAACTTCTCCATCTTTTCAGGCGCGCCGAGCTTTATCGACTGGATAATGTCGGATCTGCGCTCGTTCCAGCGCGGGTAGACTTCGTAGCCCATCGCTTCGAATATATACGCCGCGAAATGCATCGTTTTCAGTGCCTGCGCGACCGTGTGCGGTGCGTAGAAGAATCCCTTTATAAGACTCTTGTTGTTCCCGAGCGTCGCTCCGCACTCGAGTCCGACGCCGACCGAGGTCAGCCGATACGAGGCGAGCTCGACAGCTCTCGCGGTTCCGGCGACATATCCGCCCGACTCAGCCATTCCGCCGCCGGGATTCTTGATGAGCGAGCCCATCATCAGATCGGCGCCGACCGCGACCGGCTCTTTGGTCTCGGTGAACTCGCCGTAGCAGTTGTCTACGACAACATACGCGTTAGAACGCGCCTTGACGAACTTCGCGATCTCGCCGATCTCGTCAGCCGTCAGTGTCGGGCGGGTCATGTACCCCTTCGAGCGCTGAATGAACGCGACTTTCACGCGGTTGCCGCACTCCTTCAGCTGTTTGTCGATCGAGTCGAAATCGACCTTTCCGTCGACAAGGTCGACCTGTCTGTACTCCACGCCGAAATCGGCGAGCGAGCCGTTTCCGGGCTGTCCGGCGATTCCGATGACCTGCTCAAGCGTGTCATAGGGCTTTCCGGTGACGGCGAGCATTATGTCGCCCGGTCTGAGAAGTCCATAGAGCGCGATGGCAATCGCCTGAGTTCCGTTTACGATGCTGTGGCGCACAAAAGCCGCCTCACAGCCGAAAACATCGGCGTAGACCCGGTCGAGCGTGTCGCGTCCCTTGTCGTCGTAGCCGTAGCCGCTCGTACCGTCGAAGCAGGTCGCGTCGACGCGGTGCTCGCGGAAGGAATCAAGCACTTTCGCGGTGTTCTCGAACGCGACGCGGTCGATGTCGGCGAATATCGGAGCGAGCTCGCGCTCGGCTCTTATTGTGAGTTCATTCAAATCCATTTCATTATACCTCAGAATTTATTGACGATTTCCTTGAAATAATTTCCGCGCTCCTCGAAGTTCTTGAATCGGTCGAAGCTTGCCGAAGCCGGAGAAAGAATCACTATGTCGCCCGGAGAGGCTATCTTTTTGGCTGTCTCGACCGCGCCCTCGAAGGTCTCCGACTCGTAGATCGGCGGCTGACCATTGTATTCCGGAGACGACAACAGCGCGTTCTTGATTTTCTGAGCGGTCACGCCGGTCAGGACGACCGACTTTGCGCAGTCGATCAGGGGCTTTGCGAGCGGCTCATACGGAATGTGCTTGTCATATCCGCCGCAGATAACGATGACCTTCTGCCTGAAGGCTCTGAGTGCCGCCTCGGTGCGCGTCGGGCTCGAGTCGATAGAGCTGTTGTAGTATTTTACGCCATCGAACTCGCGCACGAGCTCACAGCGATGCTCGACTCCGCCGAACGACCTTGCGGTCTCGATGATCGTCTCAGGGCTGACATAGCCCCAGGTCAGCGCGATAGCCGTCATGTAGTTCTCGACGTTGTGCTGTCCGGGCAGCTTGATGTCGGAGCGGGAAAGTATTACCTCCTCGCCGTCGACTGTCTTGCGGATGATCTTATCGTCCCGCTCGAAGATGACCGATGAAGCCCTGCCGAGCTGAGGCTCTGATTTCGCGCTGAAATAGGTGACGTCAGCGTTTGTGAGCGCTGCCATTCTCCGGGTTGACTCGCAGCCCCAGTTGAGCACGAGACGCTCATTTCCGGCGTGCAGGAAGATATTTTCCTTTGCGCGCGTGTATTCGTCCATGTCAGTGTGCCAGTTGAGGTGATTCGGTGTTACATTTGTAATTGCCGCGGCGTAGGGCGAGAGAGTCATGCTCTGGAGCTGGAAGCTCGAGAGCTCAACGACCGCGAAATCCTTCTCGCTTATCGAGTCGATCTCGGGGAGCAGCGGTTTTCCGATGTTTCCGCCGACTAAAACCTTGACATCCGGGCACAGACGCTCGAGCTCGCGCGAGAGGAAGGTGTAGGTCAGCGTCGTTGTCGTGGTTTTTCCGTCGCTTCCGGTGACGGCGAATATCTTGCAGGGGCAGAGTCCGAAGAATAATTCCATCTCTGAGGTGAGCTTCGAGCCGCGCTTTACCGCCTCGAGGAATTCCGGTCGGTCGGGACGGATGCCCGGCGCGCGGAAGATCAGCTCGTCTTCGATATTGTCGAGATATTTTTCGCCGAGAATCAGTCTGACGCCCTTTTTTTCGAGATTTCCGGCGAGCTCGCCGAGTTTGTCGGCGGTTTTCATGTCGCGCGCTGTGACGACGGCGCCGTGAGCGAGCAGAAAGTCGATGAGCGGGGTATTCG
>CAKSOR010000319.1 GCA_934477985.1 uncultured Eubacteriales bacterium | reverse complement strand
CTCAGAGGTATTCCGGATAATCCGGAACATAAATTCAGATGCTGGAGGAATGTGAAATGAATGATATAATCGTCAGAACTCACGAGCTCTGCGTCGACTTCAGCATAAAGAACCGCGCCTTCGGAAAACCCGACACTTTAAGCGCGGTTCGGAACGCCACCCTCGAAATACACAAAGGCGAAACCTTCGGGCTTGTCGGCGAAAGCGGCTGCGGTAAGTCAACACTCGCGGGTTCGCTCGTTCATTTTGTGCCTCTGACCGGCGGTACGATCGAGATGAATGGTGTCACGCTCGACAAAAAGAGCGGAAAATCCGAATGGAAAACGGCGCGTAAGGGCGTGCAGATGATCTTTCAGGATCCTTTCGGCTCGCTTAACCCGCGCTTTCAGGTCTGGCAGCTCATAACCGAGCCGATGCTGCTTGCGGGCGAGGACGACGAAAAGCTGATGCGCGACCGCGCGTCGGAGCTGCTTGCGCAGGTCGGACTTTCGTCAAAGGACGCGGAGCGGAATATCTTCGAGTTCAGCGGCGGTCAGCGTCAAAGAATCGCGATCGCGAGAGCGCTGTCAGTGAACCCTGAGTTCATTATCTGCGACGAGCCGACTTCGGCACTTGACGTCTCGGTGCATTCGCAGATCTGCAATCTGCTGCTCGATCTTCAGGAGAAGTACTCGCTGACCTATCTGTTTATAACTCACAATCTCGCGCTCGTGCGGCATCTGACCGACCGAATGGCGGTTATGTACATGGGGCAGATAGTCGAGACCGGCAGCACGGACGAAATTTTCAGAATGTCTGAAAATTCGACAAATGACTCGCTGCATCCTTACACTAAGGCGCTGCTCTCGGCTATCCCGGAGGTATATCCGACTCCGGGACGCGAGCGGATCATACTCGAAGGCGAGGTCTCAAGCCCAATAAACGCCGGCGACTCCTGCCGTTTCGCGCCAAGATGCCGATACTGCCGTGAGGAATGCAGGTCAGGTGCTATAAAGTCGCGTGAGATCGGAAAGGATCACACGACCTGCTGCCCGTATTTCGGATGAACAAAGCTGTCCCTGACAAACGGGACAGCTATTATATGACACTTGAGTTATCTGAGACTAACTTGAAAGGAAGGAAAAAAATGTTAAAAGCACGTCTTTTAAGGATAGTGCCTGAGAGCAAAAAGTTTATCGCGGCGAATGTGATCTTCCAGTGGATCTCACTCATCGCTAATATCGTCATGATGACGTCAATAGCGACATTGCTCGCCGATCTGTTTTCAAGCCGCGAATCAAGCCGTGTCGGCTTTACTCTGACGGCGGCAGCGGCAGCGATAGTCGTACGCTTTATCTGTACCATTCTCTCGTCAAGGATGAGTTTTCTCTCGTCAAAAGCGGTAAAGAAGACCCTCAGAGGCAAAATATATGAAAAGCTGCTTAAACTCGGCGCCTCATACAATGAGCAGGTCAGAACCTCAGAGATCGTTCAGGTCGCCGTGGAGGGCGTCGATCAGCTCGAAACCTATTTCGGAGCCTATGTCCCGCAGTTTTTCTACGCGCTGCTCGCTCCTCTGACGCTTTTTATATATCTTTCAGGAATAAACATGATGTCAGCGATAATCCTGCTGATCTGCGTGCCGCTTATTCCGGTGGCAATCGCCGCGGTGCAGACCTGGGCGAAGAAGCTGCTGTCGAAGTATTGGGGACAATACACCGCGCTGGGCGATACATTCCTTGAAAATCTTCAGGGACTCACGACGCTCAGGATATATCAGTCCGATGGCTTCAAAAACGATGAGATGAACCGCGAAGCTGAGAAATTCAGAAAGATTACGATGAAGGTCCTGACAATGCAGCTCAACTCGATAACGATAATGGACTTTATCGCCTATGGCGGCGCGGCTCTCGGAATGATAATCGCTGTCAGCCAGTTAAAGACCGGAAATGTCACGCTTGCGGGCTGTATACTTATAATTCTGCTCGCCGCGGATTTCTTTATACCGATGCGCCAGCTAGGCTCGTTTTTCCACGTCGCGATGAACGGCATGGCGGCAAGCGACAAGATTTTCGCGCTTCTCGATCTTCCCGAAAAGCCGGACGGAACGGCTGCGTTCCCGAAGAACTCCGACATAATCTGCGAGGATGTTCATTTTTCCTACGAACCCGACCGCGAGATACTGCACGGAGTCGATATAAAACTGAAAAACGGCGCTTTCACAGCTATAGTCGGTGAAAGCGGGTGCGGAAAGTCGACAATCTCCTCGATCCTGACCGGAAAGAACAAGGGATATTCCGGGTCGATCAGAGTCGGCGATACTGAACTTTCGGATATATCAGAAAAGAGCCTGCTTAAAAATGTCACTTACATAAGTCATCACAGCTACTTATTCAAGGGAACGGTTCGTCAGAATCTTCTTATGGGCAGCAAAGACGCCGATGACAATACGCTTTGGGAGCTTCTCGAACGGGTAAATCTCGCCGATTTCCTGCGCTCTGAGGAAGGACTTGACACAAAGCTGTCGGAAAAGGCTTCAAATCTTTCAGGCGGACAGTGCCAGCGTCTGGCTCTGGCGCGCGCGCTTCTGCGCGACAGTCCGGTATACATTTTCGACGAGGCTACGTCGAATATCGACGTCGAGAGCGAAAACGACATCCTCTCTGAAATTCACCGTCTCGCGAAAACCAAAACCGTGCTGATGATCTCACACAGGCTTGCGAATATCACAGCCGCGGATGAGATTTATGTCATGGAAAAAGGAAACATCGTCGGACATGGAAAGCACGATGAGCTTATTGAAAGCTGTCTGGAGTATTCAAAGCTCTGGAACGCTCAGCAAACACTCGAAAATTACAGCGGAAAGGAGAGCTCGGCAAAATGAATCGCCAAACAAAACGCGGCGGACGCAGTGGCTTTGAGGTAATGCGCCGGCTGATCGGACTTGTAAGACCGCTTTCGGGATTTATGATCCTCGCGATACTTATGGGACTCGCGGGAAATCTCTGCGCATCGTTTATAACTATACTCGGAGGCTACGCTATCCTCGATGTTCTGGGAATCGGAGCGGGGCTTTCGCTTTTGGTGATATTCACCCTGGCGGTGCTGTTCGCGCTCGTGCGCGCCGGACTTCGATACGCCGAGCAGTCCTGTAACCACTTCATCGCCTTCAAGCTGCTCGCGCTTATCCGCGACAAGGTCTTCAAGGCGCTCCGGAAGCTCTGCCCCGCAAAGCTTGAAGGGCGTGACAAGGGCGATCTTATCTCGGTCATAACCTCGGATATTGAGTTATTGGAAGTATTCTACGCTCACACAATCTCCCCGGCGGTAATCGCTCTGCTATTCACTATCGTTATGTGCCTTTTTATCGGCAGCTTCCATCCGCTGCTCGGATTTCTGGCACTCGCCGCTTATCTTGTCGTAGGACTTATGATGCCGCTTATCGTCTCAAAATTAAGCGGAGACAATGGGCTTAAATACCGCACGGGAGCCGGTGAACTCTCGGCGTTCGTGCTTGACAGTCTCAGAGGACTTTCCGAAACGCTCCAGTACGACCAGGGAATGAAGCGGCTTGAGGAGATGAACACCCATTCTGACGCCCTTAGTGCCGATGAGGAAAAGATGAAGCGAATCGCCGGACGAAACTCAGCCGTGACAAATATCATTATACTTATCTTTGATCTTTTGATGCTCTTTTCATCAGTAGCTCTTTATCGTGCCGGCGAAGTCGGATTTAACGGCGTGCTGATCCCGACCATCGCTATGATGAGCTCATTCGGTCCCTGCGTCGCGCTCGCCGCACTCGGAAGCACACTTCAGAACACCTTCGCCGCCGGAAACCGCGTGCTCGACATACTCGATGAAACTCCGGTCACAGCTGATATCGCGGGAAAGCCGGCAATCGGATTTGACGGAGCTGACGCGAAAAACGTGTCGTTTGCCTATTCATCGACCGGAGAGCAGATACTGTCCGATCTTTCTGTCGAGATACCAA
>CAKSOR010000318.1 GCA_934477985.1 uncultured Eubacteriales bacterium | reverse complement strand
CGACACCATCCTCCACCTCCGGCTAAAGCTTTAAACATTGGATTAATAGCTAAGATGGAGTATTGTGCAAATCAAAAAGCCAGGAAGCATTTGTTTCCTGGCTTAATTTTATTTGCTCGCGACCAGCGCGGCGTACTTGCCGCCCAGCTTCAGCAGTTCGTCGTGCGTCCCCGATTCAGCGATTTTGCCATTTTCGAGATAGAAAATCACGTCGGAATTGCGTATTGTCGACAAACGATGCGCGATAAAAATCGACGTCCGCCCCTCGGAAACCGACTCGATCGCCTTCTGCACCCGCTGCTCGGTCTCGGTGTCAATGTGCGCCGTCGCCTCGTCGAGGATCAGCACGCCCGGGTCACTCGCGATCGCCCGCGCGAAAGACAGCAGCTGCCGTTCACCGGTCGAATAATTCAAACCTTGTTCACTAACGCCCGAATCCAGCCCGCTCACGCGCTCAGATGACGTCGAATCGAGGAAATCCCACGCGTCCGACAGCTCAAGCGCGTTCCGGAGTTCCAAATCGCTGAGCTCCGCGCCCATCGAAATGTTCTCGCGGATCGAGCCGGTGAAGAGGAAGACGTCCTGAAGCACGACCGCGATGCCCGCGCGCAGCTTCTGCAAATTCCAGTCTTTTACATTTTTACCATCGACCAGGATTTCGCCGCGCTGAATTTCGTAATTCCGCGTGATCAGGTTGATGATCGTCGACTTGCCCGCGCCGGTCGCGCCGACAAACGCCGCCTTCGTGCCACGCAGGAGCTTGAACGAGACGCCCTTGAGTACCCAATTTTCGTCCGTATATGCGAACCAGACGTCGCGGAACTCGATTTCGCCGACGACTTCGCCCGAAAAACCGGCGTCGCGATCCTCGGATTCCTCGTCGAGCAGCTCGTAAATGCGGTCGCATGAGACGAACGCCGACTGAACGGTCGTATACTTTTCGGCTAAATCGTTAATAGGTGTGAAAAACTGCTTGACATAATTGGTGAAAGCGTACAAAATGCCGACCTCGAGAATTCCGCCGGCGATCCGGTCGTAGCTGAACGCGACGAGCAGCGCGATGATCAGCGTGTTGATGAGCTCCATCGACGGGCGGAGAATCGTGTTGAGGAAAACCTGCGTCATCGTGCCCTTGAAATACTGGCGGTTGAGCTCACGGAATTCAGCAATTTTGACAGTCGCGGCGTCGAATGCGCGAATTATACGAATACCCATCAGGCTTTCTGAGATAAAACCGTTGATTTTACCAGTAACGAGCTTGATAAACTTGAAATTTTCCTTAATTATTTTCTTAATTGAGACGGTAATACCGGCAATTAATGGAATTGCTATGAATGAAATCAGCGCCAATTTGACGTCGAGCATCAGCATCACGATAATAATTCCGATAAGCAGGAAGATGTCGCGGAACAAATTCAGAAAAACGTCCTGATAAAACTCGTTTATCGTCTCTACGTCATTTGTCGAACGCGTGATCAGACGCCCCGTGCCATATCTGTCGAGCGTGCTGACCGGCAGCGACTGAATCTGCCGGAAGACTTTTTCGCGCATTGTGTTGAGAATCGCCTGCGAAATTTCGTTGATCGACCGCGTCTGCACAATTTTACAAATGGCGTCGAGCAGCGAGAGAATGAAATACGCGCTGCCGAGCCCCGCGATCGAGTAGAGCCCATGCTGTTCGGCGTTTCCACCAATAAAATCGTCGATGACGACTGCCGCTGTGAGCGGCTTTACCAATTCGCAAACGTTTACCACAATAACGAACAGCATCGCCAGCAGCATTTTTTTGCTGTACGGGCGCATCATCGACGCCAGGCGGAGCAGATTCGAGCGCTTGTCTAGCTTTTTGAACTCCGCGCGGACGTCGGCTTTACTGGATTCACTTGCCATTTTTGGAATTTTCCTCCTCATTCTGCTGTTTTTCATATGTAGAAGCATAGTAGCCGCCGAGCTTCAGCAGCTCCTCGTGCGTGCCGCGCTCGACGATTCTGCCGCCTTCAAGGTGAATAATATCGTCACAATGCACAAGCGCAGACAGACGATGGCTGACAATTATTATTGAAGTCTCCGAATTTTGCCATTTTTCAGACAGCCCGAGGTTCTCGATCAGCCGGTGCTCGGTGATGTTGTCGACAGCTGACAGCGTGTCGTCGAGGATGAGCAGTTTCGGCTTCGAATAAAGCGCCCGCGCGAGCGAAACGCGCTGCTTCTGACCGCCAGACAGGTGCGTGCCGCGCTCGCCGACCTCGGTCGAAAACCCGTCGGGGAATTTTTCGATCTCGTCCGCGATGCACGCGATTTTCGCGCACTCCTTCACGCGCTCGAAGTCGATCTTCTGCTCGTAGCATTTGCTGTCATTCTCGTCAATAAGCGGCGCCGAAAACGCGATATTTTCAGCGATTGATGACGAAAACAGGAATCCATCCTGCGGAACATAGCCAATCTGTGAACGAAGTGTTGCCGCCGGGATCTCGTTGATGTCGCGTCCGCTGACGAAAATCTGCCCGTCGCCGACCGGAATCAGCTTCATCAGCAGCGCCAGCAGCGTCGTTTTGCCGCTGCCGGTCGAGCCCGAAATGCCGAGCGTTTTGCCCGGTTTGAGGTCGAAACTAATGTCCGTAAGCGTGTCGTGATCGGCGTTTTCGCGCCTGCATGACATGTTCTGAACGCGCACCGACGGCTTGAATTCCTCGATCATCCGCCGGTCGAGCGTGTCCTCGACGCTCGGAATCGACGGCTCGTTGAAGATCGCCGACAGACGTTTCCAGGACGCCAGACCGCGCTGAAGCCGATTAATTATGTTACCCAACTGAATTGTCGGCTGCTGGACGAGCAGCAGGTAGCCGAGGAAGGTGACGAGCGTGCCCGCGCCCATCTTTCCCGAAATCACCGCGTTGCCGCCGATGATCAGCGCCGCCGCGTAGGACAGCCCGAACGAAACCGTCACCGCCGGGATGATCAGCGACGACGATTCGGTAAGTTTCACATTTGCGTCACGCATTTCGTCCGAAATTTCGGCGAATTGCTGCTCACGCACCCCCTCGCGCGCGAACGCTTTAGTCACTTTGATGCCCGAAATGCTCTCGTTGACGAAGCCCGAAAGGTTCGCGAAGAGCTTCTGCGCCTGGCTCGACCGCTTTTGTACCTGCGAACCGAGCAGCATCGTCGCCGCCGCCGCGAAGGGGACAGGCGCGAGCGCGAGCAGTGTCATCCGCCAGTCGACCTCGCGCACCATTCCCAAAATTGACAAAGCGGCCACGACGAAGCCGTTGAACGACTGCGCCAGGACCGGTCCGAACGTGAGCCGGACCGCGCCGACGTCGCTGATCGCGTACGCCATCAGGTCGCCGGATGTAGTGTGGCTGAAAAAATCGAGCGGCAGCGAAAGTAGCTTCAAATACAGCTTTTCGCGCAAAAAAGTCTCCAATTTCCGCGCGTTTCCGATGATAAGCAGCCTCCAGACGAACTTTGCAGCGAACGCGCCGACGCCGATCAACGCTATGACGCCCGCCTGACGCAATAGTTCGGGCTTCGAAGCACCGTCCGAAAGCAGGTCGATCGCCCCGCCGAGCGCGCCCGGCGCCAACGATTGCACGTATGAATTAATTGCCAAAAAAAGCAAACCGGGCAGATACAGCCAGCCGAATTTCCGCAGATATTCCCGAATTACCATAAATTACCATTCCTCCTTTTTTTCCTACCCTATAATTATAACATATTTTGCGACAAAAAGCAAGAGAAAAATTTACTTTTTGTTCGTAATTATCGGGCGTCTGGGCGCATAAACATGGTACGAGGTGAGAATATTGACAAAAAATGAACGAATCTGCGAGGGCGGACGGGTGAAGGTCTGCTGGCACGTTGATATGCCCGACGAATTTGACGAGATTTCCGAAATGTTTACAGAAAATTGTAAGAAAATGCAAAATATCGACACATCTGGCTTCCGCGGCGACAGAGTGATCCGTGCGTCGA
>CAKSOR010000317.1 GCA_934477985.1 uncultured Eubacteriales bacterium | reverse complement strand
GGCGTGTGAAAAGGAGTACGAACAAATGCCCGTACTCCTATTGTTTTTTCGGCAGGTAAAACCTGCTTTATGGAAGGCACCCCTTCAGGGGCTTTTTTGTGTTTCGCGGCGAACCGATATGAAAAATATTGACAAATGAGTCTGTGTATGATATAATTAAGATGTGCAAAAACATGGATCGCGCGAAAAATCTGACCGGCTGGTCTAGGCGTCGCTCCGGACATTTTGCGGGCGGGAGGTCATCATGAGCGTAAATCACATACTCATTCCGCGGAGAAGCCTGTTCCGGAAGCTCTTACTTGTCTGGCTCGGAATGGCTGGCATCGCCTGTATCTGGCGGGGGTTATTCATTTTTGTGGCGCTGCTGCTTTCCGCGCTGCTCGGATATTATATTGTCGCGCTCGGAAAGCTCTGGAAGAAATATTTCAGGCTTTTCTGGTATATCGCCGCGATTGTCGTCGGAGCCGTGCTCGCGGTGGCTGTCAGGCTCGGACTTTACCGGCTGCTCGCCGACGGAGGTATTTATTTATGAACGAACACATTCTGATAAGCAAGACCGGCGATGTGACCTGCGGCGCTGAGACTCTTCGCGCGCTGCGCGGGGACTTTCTTAACAGCTCGTCGCGCTACGACATACTCGACTACCTGAGCCGCGACATCGACGTTTTAACCCGTCGCAGCCGGATATTCAGCGACACTCTGCGGATAAATGGCATGTCTGGACTCATCGCGCATCTCGCCTCGCAGCTCGGGTATGTCAGCAAGATGGTCAAGCTCAGCGGCTCGCAGAACGAGACCGACCGCGGACTCTATTCGGTAAAGCAGCTCGAGGTCTACTTCGATGTCGTCGAGAGCGCGTCGGATTTCTACAGAGAAAACGAAAAGCGCTTCACGTCGGACGACCTGATCGGTTTTTTCGGGCGGCTCGACGGGATACGCGGGAGCGAGGAGTACAAGGTTCTCAGGGAAAACACAAAAAAGCTCATTGAGAGCGTCTACAATATAAAAAGCGTGACGGTCGGATTCAACCTGAACGCCGCGCTAGAGCCGTATGAAGCCGGATTTCTCTCGATAAACGAGGAACATGTGAAGTCCGGCAGGCTGATCGACCACATCCTGCGGATGGATCGCCCATCCGACGGAGGAATCTATTCAATCGCGCCGGTCGTTCCGAGCGCGAAGCAGTGCAGGAAGGACGAATACGAGGCGCTCTGTCTTTCGGTCTACAGCTCGCTCCAGAAGATATTCAGAAAGCAGGTCCGGCAGTGGGAGCCCGAGATCGACCGCTACATCGAGGACAAGCTCGATTTCATGCTCGAGCTGATCCCCGACCTCGATTTCATAAGCCAGATGGCGGCGGTGCAGAAGAAGCTGATCGTGACCGGAATTCCGATGTGCGTTCCCGAGTACAGAGCCGAGTCCGAGAAGGTTTTCACCGCCGAGGGCATGTGCGACCCGAACTTAGCGCTTAACGCCTACGACCGGAACGAGCCGGTGAACGTCGTGCCGAACGACATCACCTTCGATGAGCGCGGTCGGATCTATCTGCTGACCGGACCGAACAGCGGCGGAAAATCCGTCTTCATGCGGACGGTCGGGCTGATACAGATAATGGCGCAGATCGGTATGCTTGTCCCGGCGCGGAAAGCCGTTATAAGTCCGGCGAGCGCGATACTTGTCGAGCTGTCCTATCAGAACAGCTCTTCGGACATCGGAGGGCGCTTTGAGCTCGAGTGCAGGGCGTTCCGCGAGATCTTCCGGAAGGTCGACGGACATTCGCTGCTGATAATCGACGAGGCGTTCTCGTCGACGAATCCGAACGAGGCGGTGATGCTCTGCTCGGAGCTGCTGAAGACGATGCAGGCGATCGGCGTGCGCGGCATAATGGCGTCGCACTTTCACGCGCTGACCGAGGTCGTGAAGGAGCTCAATGAGAGCGGAGAACAAGTGCTTGATTATCTGGTCGCCGGGGTCGACAGGGACGAGAAGCGCACGTACAGGATTGAGCGCAGACAGCCCGACGGCAGGGGCTATGCGAATTTCATCGCGAGACGTTACGGAGTTTCGTATGATGATCTGATGGCGCTGAAGGAGGAGCGATGAGCGGGTCAGCCGTGCCCGAGATACCGTCAAGGTGGGCACGTCAGCAGTACGGAGTGCGTCAGATGGTGGGGTCGATTGACGCGATTGAAGCCGCGCCGGGCGCGGCATCGTCGCGCACTTTGCCTGCACATACGCCGATAGCGGAGCGCGTCACCCGCCGAAGCCGATGACCGCGATTGAAGCGACGCCGAGCGCGATGCCGGCAATCTGCGCTTTTCTGAGCCTCTCGCCGAAGAACACACGCCCGGACAGAGCCCCGAGCAGTGCTGCCGCGCCGTTGCTGACCGAGAAGAAGACCGCGCCGGGAATCAGATTCGCGAGCGCGAGATTCAGGCGGATATAGAAACAGCTTGTCATTGCCGACAGAGCCGCGAACAATACTGTCCGGCGGTCGGGGCGTACCGCGTTTTTGCCGTTCATTGCCCTTGCGGCGACGCCGAACAACAGTGCCGAGACGATCGACGCCGTGAGGAGCATCGCGTTTGTCTCGCCAGCCGCCGGTGACGCGCCGAAGATCTTGTAGAAGACTCCGACCGCGCCTCCGGTCAGAAAGAGCAGGAAGCTGTTTACCGCCCAACGCGCCGTGAATCCCTTTGACGGTTTGCCGAGAACGCAGAGCGCCAGCGCTCCGAGCAGCGCCGCGATGCCCGCGAGCTGAGCCGCCGAGACGCTCTCGTCCGCGAAGCAGACGCTGTAAGCTGTCGGGATGAGGAACGCGCAGCTCGCGATAAGCGTCGTCAGAGCCAGGTTTCCCGAGCCCATCGCGAGATTCTTGAAGAGCAGGAAGGCGGCGAGCAGCAGACCGTAGACAGCGCCGAAAAGCGCGGCGAGGGGAGATATTGCCCGGTCGCCGGCGGCGAAGAGGACGGTGAGGATAATTCCCCAGCCGACGCTCACAAGGCAGTTGAAGCCGAAGACACCTGCCGGAGCGTCCTTTTTCATTGAGCCGTACGCCCGCAGCAGGCAGCTGTTCGCCGCGCAGAAGAGGATCGAGACACACATCAGAAGATAGCTCATGCGTTGCCTCCGGTTCGCGTGTTTCTGGACTCACCGGGTGATCTGCCGAACTCGTTCGAGTATATCCGGCTGAAATGCGAGAGGTCATAGAATCCGGACGACAGCGCGATCTCGCTCAGAGTCAGGTCGGAGCGTTCCATCAGCGCGACGGCTTTTTTGAGCCGGTAAGCGGTGAGCCAGCGCATCGGAGAGACGCCGAAGCGCCTTATGAAGAGCCTGTGGAGGTACGCCCGGCTGATGTTTACGTAGCCGGCGATGTCATCGAGCGATATATGGTATGGATAGTGCGTCACGATGTACGCGACGGCGCGTTCGACGTATTCATCGGGGGTCTCGACGGAGGTTTTCTCAGCGGGTGTCACGCGGCTGACCGCGAGATAGAAATAGCCTAAGAGCTCGTAGCCGCAGGCTTTGCAGGAGCGTCCGGACTCGCGCATTTTCATCAGGATCTCGCGGGTTTCGTCCGAGTCCTCGAAGTCGAACACAAAGCGGTTCGCGCTGATTCCGATGTTGCGGAGAAGTGGTTCTACATCGACGCCGTCGAGAATCACGTAGATGTAGTGCCATGGATCGAGGTCATCGGCGCGGTAGCTGACTGTCACGTCGGGCGGGATGACGAAGCCCTGACCTTTTTGGATCTCGTGTCTGACTCCGCCGACGTTATAGATTCCCTTGCCCTTCAGGACGAAGGTCATCGAGTATTTCGGCTGGAACATCGGTCCGCAGGCGTGTCCGCCTCCGCAGTGCTGGCAGCCGCACTGGATTATCGACAGACCGCGGTCGCGGGTTTCTTCTATATCGCTGCTGTCGAGGTCGTAGTTCAGTTTCAAAGCGGTTAGTCCTTTCGGTGGATTACAGAGGCTGGGGC
>CAKSOR010000316.1 GCA_934477985.1 uncultured Eubacteriales bacterium | reverse complement strand
CACCGAGCGAGCGGAAGGCCCTTCGCCGATAATCAAGTCCAGCTGAAAATCTTCCATCGCCGAATATAAAACTTCTTCAATTGCCGGATTTCATTATTAAGTATGGCGATATCACCTTCACGACGAAAGCCGGACAGGCGTTCGCGAGAGGGTCACAGCGGAACGCCGGTGAGTACAATGGCAGCAATGGAGCATACGTTGAGCTGACCACGACAAACTACGCCGGAAAGTTCTATAACGTCCCGTGGAAGATGGAGCGTATGCGGATCGGCGCGAGCGACGTCCGGTTTAGTATCCTACCGACAGCTGAGTTCGTTTATGGTATGGATGGCGATCAGCTCTATGATGAACTGTTCATCAAAGCCTACATCTATAACACGAAATCGTTTGGTTCTATTGATCTTAAAAACATCTTTTCAAAGGACGATGCAGAGGGAAAGACTGTCCAGATCTGCTATACCACAGCTAATGGAAATACTTATCCGATTTATAAAGGCGACAAAGCGATTTACGCTGCCGGAGAATATTTTGTCAGAATAACCGGCGGAGCGAACTACGGGGACAACTATTACATCACGGAGTTCCCGATATGCGTTTTCAATATAGCGAAGCGTGAGATAACAAAGGCTGACATCGAAATCACGTCGGGCGATTTCACATACGAGCCGGGCAAAACGAGAACTGTCAAGTTTGATGTGTACTGCGACCGCGATAACAGTCTTAGACTCATCAATAATATCCACTACACCGTAACAGGCGTTGTAAGCGCGATCGACGCCGGAACGTACAAATTCACCGTCAATGGGATCGACGACTGCACCGGCTTCGTCGAGGTCGAATGGTCAATCGGCAAGCTGGTCCTCAGAGACGCCGACGTCAAGTCCGGAAAGGTCAGAATCACTCAGTCGAACACTCTAACCTTCAACGGTCAGGAGCAGTCTCCGGAGTTCAAGGTCGAGTACCGTGTCGGCAATGATTACAGGCTTATCGGAACGGTATTTTCCACCGCGAAAGCTGTCGACGCCGGAACTTACACGGCGGACATCAGCAATTTCGGCGGAAATAACGTCGACGCTGAGTTCACCGGCGTCAGGTGGAAGATTGAAAAATCCTCAGCGAAGCCGATTGAGGATAAGCATGTCACTTCATCTATCGGCGGAGATGGAAAACTCATAATCCCAGTTCCTGAGTCGCTTCAGAAGGGATTTCAGGATGGTAGGCTTACTGACGTAATGTCAAAAAATAAATGGCTCATCATCAAATCCGCTTATTATAAAGACGGTTTCATCACCGTTGAGTGGACGGTCGAAGACAACAAGATGCATATCGGCGAAATTGATGAAATTAAAGTCCCTTTCCCTGAAACTGATAACTATTTCGGCTCCGAAGTAACCATTTTTGTTGAAATCGGCGAAAAACCCACTCAGACCGGCTTCGGTTTCGTGAAAGCTCCCGACCCGATGCTCTACACTGACGGCTCTTACACGAACAAGGTCGAAAACGCCAAGACCGACGTCACTTATTCGTCGAGCGACGAGACTGTCGCGACCGTCAATAAGGACGGAAAGGTCACGTTCCTGAAGGCAGGCACGGTCACGATAACCGCGCGCGCTGAGGAGACGAAAGACTACGCCAAGGCGGAGGATTCCTATCAGCTGACTATTCTCAAGGGAATCGTCACTGTCACCGCGGCGGACGAAAAGATCACAACGCTCGACAAACTCCCGACGTTCGCTGTCACTGTCGAGGGACTGAAGGACGGCGAAACAATTGAAGACATCTTTGTGAACGCTCCCACGGCTTCAACCGCAGCCAACGGAAAGACCGCCGGAAAATTCCCGATAACCGTGAACGCGGAACTGAACGCGTACGGCAGCGAGCGTTACATTCTGATAATGACGAACGCTGAGCTGACCGTTGAGCAGGGCTTCATCCCGATAATCTTCTTTGACAAGGACGTAAAGGTCGCCGAGGGAATCGAGAACGGCGTCATCAACGTCTCGACAAACAAAGCGAGACGCGGCGATATCGTTAAGATAACCGTCCTGCCGGACGAGGGCTTCATTCTCGAAGCTCTGACCGTTGTCGACGCGGACGGAAGCAAGCTGACCCTCAAAGAGGCTGACGGCGCGTTCGTCTTCACGATGCCTGACAGCGACGTTATCGTCGACGGCACGTTCAGCGCGGAAGAAGTCGACGAGCCGGACACCGGAGTGTCCTTCACCGACGTTCCGGAGGACGCGTACTACTACGAACCCGTTAAGTGGGCTGAAAAGAGCGGGATCACGAGCGGTATCGGAAACGGACTGTTCGCGCCGGACGGCTACTGCACGAGAGCGCAGATAGTCACCTTCCTGTGGAGGGCTTCCGGTTCGCCCGAACCTGAAACAGAAAGTGGCTTCACCGACGTTCCCGCGGACGCGTACTACGCGAAAGCGGTTGCGTGGGCAGTCGAAAACGGCGTCACGAACGGCACCGGCGAGGGCAGATTCAGCCCTGACGACATCTGCACGAGAGCGCAGGCGGTAACTCTGCTCGCGAGACTTCTCGGCGGAAAGGGTGAGGGAGCCGTGACGTTCATCGACGTACCGGCTGACGCGTACTACGCCGAGGCGGTAGCGTGGGCGGTCGAAAACGGCGTGACAAAGGGTGTCGGCGGCGATAAATTCGCTCCGAACGACAAGTGTACACGCGCTCAGATCGTGACGTTCATGTACAGATCACAGCTGAATAAGTAAACGCGAACCAGATTGTCAGCACGGCTGACGTCTGAACTACCGGCGTTCCGAACGAATGCGTGCATTCTCGGAGCACCGGTTTTTCGCGAACGGCGCAGGGAAGCTTTGCGGGGAGCGGACGGTTCGGAGCTTGCCGAATGTGTTGGTGAAAACGGGAAGCGTCCGCGTCGGGCGGACTTGCCGCGTGGAGCGGGTGTCCGCGTGGTGCTGTTTTGCCGTGTCCGCCGGAACGATAACGTTATGAAGCGCGGACGTTTGCGGAGTGCTGTTTGGCGATGTTCTCCGGGGCTATATCGTTGTGAAATTCCGGGCGTTCGCGGGGCGTTGACATTGGGATATTTCCTCGGAATTTTCGTGTTTAGGCAAACTTTCCGCGCCGTGACGCATAAAATTTTGCTGAGGCTCTTGACAAATCCTGCCTGAATCGCTATAATATTGTTGTACGGACACTCGGCTGAAACGAGTCGGTACGCGATTCGCGGAGAGCTGAATCGGCTCTTTCGCGGCGCAAAAATATATGTTTATAGGAGCTTTTTTTGAAAAACACTACTAAGACAACGGAAGGTGTCGGCTGATCGGGAGGTCAGGCGAATGCCTTTCCTCCCGAAGGGTAACATGAAATACTACTTCCGGAGGAAAAAACATGAACCGTGAAAATAAGCGGAAATCATTTGAAAAAGGATACTACAAAACTCACGCCTGCGAAGAGAGCTTCACCTGTAAAGTCTGCGGGCGGCTCGTCACGCCGAACGGCGCGGGAAGCGACCACCGAAATCACTGTCCGAACTGCCTTTCGAGCCTTCACGTCGACATCGAACCCGGCGACCGCGAGAGCGATTGCGGCGGAATAATGGAGCCGGTCGCGGTCTGGGTCAGAAAGGGCGGCGAATGGGCGATAATCCACCGCTGCAAGCGCTGCGGCGCGATTTCGTCGAACCGTGTCGCCGCCGACGACAACCCGATGAAGCTGATGAGCATCGCTATGAAGCCACTCTGCGAGCCGCCGTTCCCGCTCGAACGCATCGAGGAGCTGACCCGTCTGATGGGCGGCGAGGGCAGCATGAAGTGAGCTGGCGCGAAAATTTTCCCGGCAAGGGCTGACGCGGATTTGATGAGACGCTGGAATTGCCATGCGGGTGGAGTTGCTATGCGGTCAGATTTTGACGAGCGAGTGAAATTGCCGTGCGGTCAGATTTTGCCGAGCGAGTGAAATTGCCGTGCGGTCAGATTTTGCCGAGCGGGTGAAATTGCCATGCGGTCAGAT
>CAKSOR010000315.1 GCA_934477985.1 uncultured Eubacteriales bacterium | reverse complement strand
TCGAGCGCGCGGAGCTTCAACCGACAGTGCGGGAAATTTATCGCCGTGAAGGTCAGGACGACTTTGTTGTAGTTGTCGACCTTCTTCGAGCAGAAATAATTCGCGCTGTCCGGCGTGAAATCGACGTCGTAGAGGAGCGTCGTCCCGTTGTACCACTTGATATTGACCGCGGTCGCGAAAACCCCGACGTCCGGGTCGAAAGTCAGAGTTATTCCCTGCGCCGAGTAGAGACCCGTCGCGGTCATAGTGAGCGTTATCGGCGTCGCGAAGGTTCCGTCGTCGTCCGAGAGCTGATTCGACCAGAGTCCGAGCGGAACATTCGTCAGGTCGTCGGGAAGGACGCTCTGACCGCCGTCAAGCAGAAACTGATTCAGCTCGCAGGTTCCGAAGCTCTCGAAGACGTAGTCGTGATTCAGGTCGGCGGGCTTTGAGACGCTTGCCGCCTCGCTCGCAGTCGGTGTGAAAGCCGTCTTCGAGCCGACCGCGATGTCCTTGTAAATAATTTTAATCATGGCGTCACCTGCGCGTCGATCGGGATGATGTTTACCTCGAACGTCTCCCAGTAAACGACGCCGTTTATTATCCGCGAGCCCTTGCGCGCGCCGTTCGACGTGTAGGCGTCGTATTCGATCGTCGTCTGGTTATCGATGAGCTTCACGTGGAAGCCCTCCCGCCGTGGAACCTTGAAGAAGTCCCAGAGCGCGTCAAACGCCGCGCGGTTATTCATCGGCGCGAAGGTTATCGAGTGACCGATGAACGTGCCGATAGGGTCTAAGAACATGTGACCGCTTGCGAGCGTGCGCTTTGTGTTCGAGGTGTAAAGAATATTGAAGTTCTCCGAGAACTCGACGACGTTCGCGTCGTATGCCGTGTTTTCGATTTCAAAATAGTTCATGTGCGTATCCTCATTCCGACGCGCTGCTCCTCCTCACGTCCGAGTTCAACGATAGTCCGCCCGAGTTCGCGCCGACCGACTTGCAGAACGACGGTCATCTGACGCGACGAGCCGCCCGACTCGGCGAGAGCTTCGCGGAACGCCTGCTTGATGGTCTCCAGTGGGGCTTCGATGTTTGTCCCCTGCTTCTGATCGCCGAGGACGGCTAAGAATTCCTTGTTAGGGGGGATTACCGTGCCGGTGGCGAGGCGGGGAATCTTCACCTCTTCGAACAGCTTCGGCGAAACGCGGTCGAGGTTGAATCCGATGCTCTTGCCGCCCCAGAACGGAACCCATTCAGGAACGCTTATCGAGATGCTGTTGATGGCGTCGACAATCGCGTTGACGACCGACGCCATAATCTTCAGAAGACTGTTCAAAGCGCTCACGCCGAGATTGCAGAAGCCCTCGAACAGTGAGAGTATGCCGTTGACAAGCCCCTTGAACATCTGATTCAGCCCTTCAAAAGCCTTGTCCATATCATCCGTAAAAGCTCCGGTGATGAACTTGACAAGTCCGTCGGCGATGTCAATTATCGAGCTGACGATATTCGAAACGACTTCATAGACCGTGCTTATGACGTCTATGATTGAGTTCATGACCGTTTCAATGACCGGGTAGAGATAATCGGCGATCTTATTGACGATCGGCATGATGACCTCATTGAAGATTATCAGCGAGTTCTCAATGAGATTGCCGATGAAGTCGAGTATCTTATCCCAGAGCGGCTTTAAATGCTCCTGCCAGAGCTGGTCGGCGACCTGCATCAGGTGATCCCAGACCGGCTTGATGAGCGTCTCCCAGGTCTTGACGAGGAAGTCGCCGACCTTCTGAACCGCCGTCCGGATACCTTCGAATATCGGCTGACCGTGCTTGTCCCATGCCGCTTTGACCGACTGCCATATATCGTCCCATTTCTTCGCGAGCTGTGTCAGGAACGGCGAAATGCCTTCCTGCCAGACCCGGTCGAAAAGCCCTTTCAGCGTGTCAAAGACGGCCGAAAACGTCTTTATAAGCTTCGCGCCGAGCGACGCGAAGACCGGGAAAACCGCCGACGAGAAGGTCGATGTGAAGGACATGAGAATCGTCCACAGATCGGAAAGAACGCCGCTGACCGTCCCCGCGACGCCCGACAAGGCCGACGAGAAGGTCGCTTCCGCCGTTTCGG
Source organism: uncultured Eubacteriales bacterium (assembly GCA_934477985.1). GTDB lineage: Bacteria > Bacillota > Clostridia > Oscillospirales > CAG-272 > Flemingiibacterium. The sequence goes on along the minus strand of CAKSOR010000315.1, from coordinate 1,915 downwards.
CAAAACCCGGAAAATCGTTCTCGAACCACTCGCGAATCGGCTCGGCCGCCGAAGTCATGTCCGAGAACATACCGGAGAAAATCGGCTTCACCGCCGAGTCGAACCACGACGCGAGCGACTCGAACGATGACTTTATGAAGCTGATGCCCGCTTCGAGCTTCGACGTGTCGATAGTCGGAGTCAGAGCCCCGCCCGACGCTGAGTCAGTGCCCGCGAGAGCCTCGACGGCTTCGACAGCCGCCTCTGCCGACGAGTTGTCCGCCGACTTGTCCGCGAGTATCTGAATCTCGTCAAACCCCGCCAGCGCGCCTTCCTGCGCCTCTGTGGTGGCTTCAACCGCCTTCGTCAGCTCCTTCTCGGAGTCGGTCGCGGCTGAAATCGCGTCGACCTGCTCCCAGCCGAAGACCTTCGAAAGCGCCTGCCATGCGGCGTTGGCGTAATCGGTCAGCCGCTGTAACGCCGCCGTCATCGACTGGATGACCGGAATCGCGAGCTTCAGGACAGGCTGACCGATGACCGCGATAAGCTGTTTCCATGCTTCTTTGAGGTTGCCGATGACGTTTTCCCATCCATCGGCTTCACGCGCCGCCTGTCCGGTCGCGCCGGAGAGATCGTTCGCGTCCTTGACCATCTGGAGAAGCGTCAGCTGCTTCTGAGCCTCGCTGAGGTTCTGGAACGACTTGCCGTATAGCTTCATCGCCGCGGCGTTTCGCGTGTACTCGGTCGCGGAAAGCCCTAAAGCGGCGTCGTTCGCGTAGTTGCCCTTGAGGAAGGATTTCAGCGTCTCCGACGTGTCTTCGAGCGAGCGGTCATAATATGCCGCGCTGTCCGCCGCGACTTGCAGTGCCTCCTTCATCATCCCGAGAGCCGTTGCCGACTCCATGCCGGAAGTCTTCGCGAAGGCGTAAATCCCGGTCGCGGTCGAACGAAGGCGCGTGTCGAGAATGCCGCTTTCGTCAGCGACACGGTTTATCGCCGCGGTAGCCGCCGACTCAAGCGCGCCGAAGGTCTGACTCATCGCCGAGTTCGCGGCGTTGACCGACGAGGCGGTCTCGGTGGCTTTTTTCGTGAACGCGACGAGCGCGGTTATCGAGAACGCCGCCAGCATCTTTGTTTTCAGCCCGCCGAGCTTGTCGGCGAACGACGCGACCGACGAATTGATTGTCTTTATGCCTTTATCAAAGCCCTTCGAATCGACTTTGGTATCGAATTTAAGTGACCCGTCAACCATTCCCCCGCCTCCTTTCAGTTAAAAATCTTCCTGAGCCGTTCAAGCTCTTTTTCCTCCTCTGCCGAAAGCCGGGTTTTCAGCTTCACGACGTCCTGATTGTCCCGGACGAACTCGCGCTCGTCCTTCGTGAGCTGTTTTCCCTTCGCCAGCTTCGCGCGGAGTCCGACGATCATCGAGCGGGGAGCCCCCGCGGGCGGACGTCAGGGTTCGTACCTGCGCCGTCGTCAGTTTCGTGCTCATCAAACATCCACCGCCGGCGGGGAGCCCCCGCGGGCGGACGTCAGGGTTCGTTCCTGCGCCGCCCTTAGTTTCGTGCCCATCAAACATCCACCGTCGCGAAAAGTTACTTTAGGTGAGGGCGTAGCCCGAACGGGGTGAGCGCGAAGCGCAAACCCCTACTGACAGAAACGTGAGAATCAATTCAACACAGACTAACCCTGACGTTTGCCAGCGGGGGCTCCCCGCCCCGATCATTTCACGCGCGAAGTGTACTTCTGTATCTTCGCGTCAGATTTCTTCTTTTCTTCCTCAACGACTCTCTCGACCTCGGGGATGATCGCGTTCAGGAAATTGAGAAAGATCGGGTTTCCGTTCGCGAGCGACGTGCAGTTTACGTCGCCGAACGCGGTCTTGGAAGTCCCCTCGCCGAATATCGCGTCGATCTGCTCGCGAACCGCCTTGTCC
>CAKSOR010000314.1 GCA_934477985.1 uncultured Eubacteriales bacterium | reverse complement strand
CGGCCTGACGTAGTATTTGGGAATTGGCATCGTAAAACCTCCAAGAATACCGCTCCGGCGCTGGGCCGGGGCGGTTTGATTTATGCGCGGAACCAGCCGATCGATGGGCTGAGTACGTCGGCCACAAGCGCGAGGGCACACAGCGAAAGAATGCCCAAGAGGATGAGCGTCACAAGTCGGTGCATGCGCAGGGACTTCTGCTGCTGAGCAAGCTGTGCACGAAGGGCCGCGGTCTCGGCACGGAGTTTTTCAGCATCGGGAGGCTCGGAAGACTCGGCAGGTTCGTCATGCGGGATGCCGAAATACTCATCCATAGAAACACCCATCTCCCGGCAGATCGGGCCGACCGTGTAAACAGACGGATTTTTGATGTCGCCGCGAAAGAACTGGGAGACGGTGCCGACGGAAAGGTCGGTATTTTCGGCGACGTCCTGATTTGTTTTGTGCGGAGTGATCGTCTGCTTCTGCTCACGGCACAAATCAGATAATTTTTCCTTCAAAACATGTCATTCCCCCCAAAAAAGCAAGACGTCTGACTGCAAAAAGCAACTGTCATATCTTTACAAGTCTACCGTGGACGGGCTACCCTAAAGTTACAGACGGCTCCCGGTCGCCTGCGCAAGCAAAAGCCCGCGCCGTTGTTCGGCCAGCGGCGCGGGCGACGCCTACCTATATCTTACAACTTTTGGGAGGCGCGAACAAGACGCAAAGATTAACAAAAAATGAACGCGGTTTTTGTGGAGAAATGGAGACGGGAATGGAAAAGACGAAGGAACAGATCCAAGAACTACTCGAGCGGGCAACGCCGGACCAGCTGAAAATCATCCTGCGATTCTTGCGGCACATCATAAAATAAGCGCCGGAACGGGAAATCGTTCCGGCAGAAAGCTATGGGTTACAATGCCCGCATGGGTCATACCCAGCGTCTATAGCATCATCGCGATAATCAAATTCTATTTGATTATCTTTGTCAGGGAGATAGGGGCAATACGAATGGTGAAATTTTTTTGTATCAATATTCCCGATGTAACAGCTAGAGACATAGCCGGACGGACGATCATTGCCAGATGGAGTAGTTGCTGGTTTTGATGGGAACAGCCAATTTGGGAGAAACGCAAGCACAACGGCGATCCCGGCGATAATGGCATATAGCAGAAAAAAGGTTAAACATCCGTTCAGCATTTTTTTGCGCCGTGCGGGCCATTGAGGATCCGGGGAACGAGGGGAAGACGCGGCTGCGGGGCTTGGGTTACAGGAAGGTTCGTATTTGACCGTTGGCTTACGCGCCTCTACCACAGACGGCTCGAATGGATGCTCATCATCGCGGTGGACAACCGGCGTACTTAAGGCGAGGTGCGTGATGTTGGGCGGGAGTTCAAGCCGATGAGAAGCGGAGCCAGAAGGAGCGGGAGACAAGCTTTCACTGGAAGCATCCGTGGGTTTTGATTTCTTATTGCGTGGATGCCTGTCGGGCAGATTGTATAAATAAGAAATGAGTTTACGAAGAAAATAAAAGAATAGAATTTCGGCAAGAAATAGAATGACTAGACCAAGAAGCATCAGGCCATCCATAAAAATACCACCCTTTAACAGAATACAGAAAATGTCGGGAGTGGTCAAGCGCTATAGACGCTTTCTATACATTTTGACGAAAAAAAAGAACACCGGAAGCAGGTTATTTGCTTCCGGTGATTTTTTTTGCGTATTCGAGGATGTTGTCCCAGAACTCCGGGGGCATTTCGAGGGCGGCTGCAATGCCGCGTTTGCGTGTGGATTCGTCGGCTTCGGCCAGAACGTCGGTAAAGAGCATCGCCATGCGTTCATTTTCGCTGCGCTGGACATACATTTCCCCTTCGCCGTCCTCCAACCATGCGAGGGAGACGTTGAACTCCCGGCAGATATCCGAGATTGTGCGGTCACTGGGCATTTTTGAACCGGAACAAACGGCGGACACGAACGGCTGGCTCAAGTTGATGGTTTCGGCAAATTTCGTTTTTGTGATACCAAGGTCTTTGATTAAATAAGCGATTCGATCGTTGATTGTATTCAAGCTTTTCACCACCTTCTAGCCACAAGGTAACACAACGGAAATGAAATGTCAAGAAAAAATATAACCAAGGAATGAAATTGTGCTTGACAACGGTTCTGAGGTATGCTAACGTATAACCAAGAAATGAACCGAGCGAGGTGAGAACAATGTCAGAGGAACAGAAGAAGCAGGTCGAGGGTGTGCTGCATGAGATGAAGCACATGAACCAGCAGCAGATCGAGGTCATGATCGCCTATATGCAGGGCGTGGCTACGGCGGCAAAGCTGATGAGCGAGAAGAAGGAGGCGTGAGGGGATGACGGAAGCAGAAAAAGCGCAGGCGATTTACGCCGCGCGGCGAGAAGAACAAATGGAGCGGTACCACCGAGGCGCTTTGATGTTGGCAGAGAAGCTGCTGGACAGAGCAGCGGAGCTTGGAGCGACGGCAGACGAATTTGAAGAAGCTGTGCGGTACATTCAGGCATGGACACATGAGGTAATGGCGCTACAGCCGCCGACGATGAAGTTTATCCGGCGGAAGCAGCGGTTCCTGCTTCAGAGGGGGAAGGAAGAGCTGGAGAACATGCCGGTGCACGGCGTGTGGCCAGATAAGACGGTGGAAGGAGGCGTGAGGGGATGCCAAAGCTGACGCAAGCTGAGAAATATCTTGCTAAAAGAATCCTTTTGGCAGAGGCCGATAGAACCGAAGAGAACGGCCGGAAGTGGGCCGAGGCCGCAGAGGCTGGGGTAAGAACAGCAGAAGAACGGACGAAATTCCGCGAGGTAGCGGCATACCGGTACAAAACGGCTGAGAAAATCCGAGGAATCGTCGGGAAGATCGAGGGCGAGAAGTAGGAGGCGTGAGAAAATGCCGAGAGAAATGGAAGGATACCGGCCGCAGCTGGAGCTGCTGACGGATATGTTTCCGGGCCGGGCGGCGATCGGGATCACGGAATGCCAGGCGGCGCTGGGCATCGACCGGCGGACGCTGCTGGCCGACCGGCGGTTCCCGGCCCGGCACGTCGGGAACAAGTACACGGTGTCGCTCACGGAGCTGGCACGATGGATGGTGCAGAGGTAGGAGGAAGCCCATGAATAACCAGAAATTGCACGTGGAGATCGGCATGGATGGCCGAAAGACCGTGTCGGTCCTGCAGGGGAACGCGCTGGAGCTGACGGCTGCCGCGAGCCGGATCCTGAATATCTTCTACCAGGCTTTCGAGGAAGAAAATCTGGCGGAAGAGTTCAAGCGAACAATCCGGGAATGCGTCAACCGGGATGACAGCCCGGTGTGGACGCATAAGGACTGAGCCATGGCGGAGGTCAAGAGCTACAGCGTGACGCTGGATGCGCAGGAGCTGCGGGACGTGATCGAGGCGGCGCTGGTGTGTGAGTGCCAGAACGCCGAGGCCGACCGCAACATGCAGCGCAAGGGCTACGATCTCGAGGCACAGAAGCTGCATTGCATGAATGCCAGGCTGATGCGGGTGGTCAAGCGGATGCAGGAAGTGGAGAAGGAGACAGCATGATGACGATAAAAAATTTCCCGCCGGTGCAAACGGCATGGGACGCCGTTTGCACGGACGGGAGGCAGGGACTCAAAGCTGCTCCTCGTACCTGCGAAGCAGGTCAGGTGCTGCTTGCTGCAGCGCGGTGCGAACTTTCCGATAGACGCGCTCACAGTAGGAATACTGGAAAGCCACCTCGGCACGCGCTTCGGCTGGCAGTTTTACAGAGTCTTGGATGGATTCCCGGCGGCGGGCAAGATCATCTTCGATGAACATGTAGAGATACAGAAGCTCATTCTGATCAAAACGGATCTCTTTGTAGTTCAACTGGTAACACCTCCTGAGACGAGGATAACATGAAACGATCATGAGAACAAGGAGAAATTGAAAAATGGAAACGAATTTAGCGGAGCGGCTCGGGTATGAGCCGGAGGAAGAGACCAGGGAGCGGCAGGAGCGGCTGCTGGAGGAGCTGCGGTACCGGGA
>CAKSOR010000313.1 GCA_934477985.1 uncultured Eubacteriales bacterium | reverse complement strand
TCGGTCGGAATTTCACAGCCGTCAGCGTCAATTCCTTCAAGAGCGTCACGAGCCGATGACGTTCCTCTCGCGTGATTACATTCACTTTCTTGCGCTCATCAATTCCAGAAAGCCTTATTATCGGCGCAATCAATTTCGTCGGAAGCAGATCGCCAAGCGAATTTGTAAAATCTTTGTTAGCATATTTTGAAAAATCCGATTGTATCCGCTTGTCCAGCATCTGAAATTCAAGCGCGGGTTTCAAATCTATGACCATTTTGTAACGCATTCCCGGCAATTTCTTCATATGACTCGACGCCGACAGCACTAGCGGACCAGAAAGCCCGAAATGTGTGAACAAAAGTTCGCCCTGCTCCGAAAAAACTTCATTCGCAGATGCGTCCAGAACGCGCAAATTGACATTTTTGAGCGAAAGCCCCATCAATTCGCGCGCCCATTTTTCCTCACACTCGACCGGAACAAGCGCCGGCTTCAGCGGTACAATCGTGTGCCCGACCTCGGCAGCCATCCGATAACCGTCGCCGGTCGACCCTGTCAGCGGGTAAGAAGCGCCGCCGGTCGCCAAAATCACCGCGTCAAAATCGTGTTTCCCCGCGTCAGTCTTGACCCCGACAATCGTCGAATGATTTTTTCCTTCATTATTATATATAGCTTTTTCGCAGCATGATTCACCACTCGAATTATCGACGATCAAATGCTCAGCGCGCTCATGAAGAAGTCGCACGCCAAGGCGGTCAAGCCTTCTTTTGAGCGCCCCGCAAACATCTGCCGCGCGATCAGAGATCGGAAACACCCGATTTCCGCGCTCAGTTTTAAGCGGCACGCCAAGATCTTCAAAAAAATTCATCGTATCTGACGCCGAAAATCCATTCAGCGCCGCGTACATAAACCGCGGATTTGTAGGAATGTTAGAAATATGCGTGTTTAAATCGCTGTTATTCGTCACATTGCACCGACCTTTGCCGGTAATGAGCAGTTTTTTTCCCGGTCGATCATTACGTTCGATAATTGTAACATCCGCACCGAGTTCGCGCGCGAAGATTGCCGCCGTCATTCCGGCAGCTCCCGCACCGATTATTCCAAGTTTCATACTATTTACCCTTCCCGCTCACTCACGAAATTCCGTGCAATATTTCAGCAATCTCCCACCGCGATGTTTCATACAAATTACTCGTGCGATTCATCGCGCGGCTTCTCGTAAACATCGTACTCGTCCCAGATCTTCTCGAGCCGCCCGAAAGTCTCGGTGATCTCGTCCTGCTTCTTTCGCCCGATCGCGACAATCAGCGCGTTGATAATCGAAAGCGGCGCGACGAGCGAATCGACGAACGATGCCATGTCGCTTTTCGCGAGCAAAAGGTCGTCGGCGGGCTCGGCGATCGGCGATGAGTGGCTGTCAGTAATCGCGACGACGTGCGCCGACTGCCGCTTCGCGTAAGCGAGTGCGTTGATGATCCGCTTCGAATAGCGCGGAAAACTGATTCCGATGATGACGTCGTCCTTCGAAATTCGTAGAATTTGTTCGAAAATTTCCGAGCCGGAAGTCGTGCGAACCAGCCGGACATGTGGAAAAACGAGACTCAGGTAGTGGTACATGAAACTCGCGAGTGACGACGACGAGCGCATTCCGATGATGTAGATCATTTTCGCGCCGATCATCGCGTCGACCGCCGAGTTGAAGCTGGCGCGGTCGACCTCCTCAAGCGTTCTTTTGATTTTGTCGATGTCCGAGCAAAGCACCTTTTCGAGCAAATCCGAGTCGCCGATGCGATCGTTCGTGATCTCGATGCGCTGCAAAGCGGTCAGCTTTGTGCGAATGAGCTCCTGAAGCGAGTGCTGAAGCTCCGGGTAGCCCGCGAAACCGAGTTCAATCGCGAATCTTACAACTGTAGATTCCGAAACTCCGACAAGTTGCCCAAGTTTCGCCGCTGTCATATACGCCGCTTTGTCATAATGTTCAATCATGAAAACAGCAATATGCCGCTGCCCCTTCGAAAAAGTCGGAAGATTTTGCTGAATCGTCTTTAAAAGGTCGTTCGACCTGTAATCGTTGTTCATATCCACGAGCGGGATCGTACAATGACCCCGCCCCTCCTGATTTTTATATTTTAGCAACATGCGTTGCATAACTCAGGTGACTTTATTGCAATTTTGCAACATACGTTGTTCAACGAACATTGTTTGTCTCAATACTGCAACTTAAATTATGCAACCTATGTAATTATATCGCTCCGTTTCGCAACGCATGTCGCGAAATCACTTGATTCCGATGTCGTGCCGGTAGTGCATGTCCTTGAAATGCACGTGTTCAATCGCTTCGTAAGCGCGTTTTATAGCCAAATCGAGGTCGCTTCCCTTCGCGGTGACACCGAGAACGCGCCCGCCGGAAGTCACAAGTTTCCCGTCCTTGATCGCCGTTCCCGCGTGGAAAACGACACAGTCGGGTTGATCCTTGAACCAGTCGAGCCCCGAAATTTCATAGCCCTTCTCGTACTTGACCGGGTAGCCTCCCGACGCCGCGACGACGCAAACGCAGGCGTTGTCGTCCCATTCTATGTCAATCTGCTCAAGTTTTTCATCAATAACCGCGTTAATTATGTCGATAAAGTCAGTTTTGAGCCTCGGCAGAACAACCTGAGTTTCGGGATCGCCGAATCTCGAGTTGTATTCGATGACTTTCGGTCCATTCTGTGTGATCATCAACCCAAAGTAGATTACGCCTTTGAACTTTCTGTCCTCGCGCGCCATTGCCTCGATCGTCGGCTTGAAAATCGTCTGCATGCAGAGCGCCGCGATCTCGGGGCTGTAAATCCGGCTGGGCGAAAAAGTGCCCATTCCACCGGTATTCGGACCCTTGTCATGGTCGAACGCGCGCTTGTGATCCTGCGCCGAAACCATCGGCTTGACGGTTTTTCCGTCGGTGAACGCGAGCACCGAAACCTCCGGACCGGTCAGAAATTCCTCGATGACAACGCGGTTTCCGGCATCGCCGAAGACCTTGTCGTCCATGATTTCGTGCACGCCCGCCTCGGCATCGGCAAGATTTTCGGCGATTATGACGCCCTTTCCGAGCGCGAGTCCTTCGGCTTTGATGACAGTCGGAAATGTATTTTGTTTCTTGATGTAGGCAATTGCTTCGGCAGAATTATCAAAAACTTCATATCCGGCAGTCGGAATCCCGTACTTTTTCATAAGATTCTTAGAGAAAACCTTACTGCCCTCGATGATCGCCGCGTTCTGGCGCGGACCAAACGCACGGATTCCCTCGGCTTCGAGCCGATCGACCATGCCGAGCATCAGCGGATCATCTGGAGCGACAAAAACCAAGTCAACCGGAAGTTCCTTAGCCGCCTTAACTATCCCCTCGACATCTGTCGCTTTGATCGGCAGATTTTCGCAGATTTCCGCCGTTCCGCCGTTGCCGGGCGCGCACCAGAGCTTGCCGCAGTTCGGGCTCTCAGCGAGTTTTACAGCTATAGCGTGCTCGCGCCCACCGCCACCGACAATCAGAATGTTCTGTTTCATAATTATTCAACCTCCGAAGTGAGGTAGCCCTCACGGTACAGAAGCTCGGCAATTTCCACAGCTCCGCCAGCCGCGCCGCGCAAAGTGTTGTGCGAAAGTCCGACAAACTTGTAATCGAACAGCGAATCCTCGCGCAGACGACCGAGCGAAATCGCCATTCCGCCCTCGAGATCGCGATCCAGGCGGGTCTGCGGACGGTTATCCTCCTCAAAATACTGAATAAACTGTTTCGGCGCGTGCGGAAGCCCAAGCTCCTGCGGCTTTCCGGAATAGTTCGCCCAAGCCTCGAGAATCTCTTCCTTCGTTGGCTTTTCGGCGAATTTCACAAAAACTGCTGCGGTGTGACCGTCGGTTACTGGCACTCTGATGCACTGAGTCGTGATCAGCGGCGCGTCGGCCTTGACGATCTGCCCGTTTTCAACATGTCCCCAGATGCGGAGCGGCTCCTGCTCAGACTTTTCTTCCTCGCCGCCGATGTACGGAATGACGTTGTCGATCATTTCCGGCCATTCGCGGAAGGTTTTTCCGGCGCCGGAAATCGCCTGATAGGTCGTCGC
>CAKSOR010000312.1 GCA_934477985.1 uncultured Eubacteriales bacterium | reverse complement strand
GACGAGTTGTCATTGGGATTGCCGCTCGGCGGAGTCGTCGGAGCGGTCGTTGTGCCGGTGCCAGACGTGTCATTCGCGTCGCCGGGCTTCTTGCCTTCAATCTTCATTATCGGGATTCCGATCGCGAAACCGACCTTGTTGCCGTCCATGATGATCTTGGCATAGTCGCTGAGTTCGAATTCAGTAGAGGGGAGCGTGATGCCGAGGTCGGTCTCGAACTCGGGGAGCGAGCTTTCACCGCCGGTATCGCCGCTCTGCTGCTGCGAGCTGTCGCCACTCATAACCGAGAGGTAATCGGCGTTCGGCTTCGCGGAGACTTTTCCGATCGCGAGCGATTCCGGTTTGATGTCGGAGAGCGACGCGAGCTTGTGCTTTACGCGCGTGCCGTCCACATACTCGTATGGCTCTTCGCAGACCGCGAGACCGTAGGTGGTGTTCGCGACGAGCGACGCGAGGTAGCCGTTGACCTTCGCCGCGCCGAACGGTGTGAGCATGAGCTTACGCAGACCGGTGTTCGTGTCGAGCGCCCATCTCGGCTCTTCACCGGCGATCTGCACGGTGTCTCCGGTCATGTTCATGTTGTGCGAGATCGGGGCGGGGCTGGTGAACGGGAAGAGCAGCTGTCCCCAGTAGTTGGGAGTCCACTGCCAGACGCCGTCAGCGTCCTTATAAGCCGGGCTGACGTCGCCGCCGAGCGGAATGTCGATCATCGACAGCTTTGAAGCCGCCGCGCCGTACATCGGATGCCAGTCGGAGGAGTCGTGGTAATCGACGCCGTCGGCGTTGCGGATGTAGCCCGCGATGACATAGCGGTAGCTCTTCTGCTCACGCGAGAGATTCGAGTAGCTGGTGTCGCCGGTTATCGAGCTCGCGAAGAAGGGGAGTACGCGCGTGGTGTCGTCCATCGAAGCGCCCGCGGGGGCTTTGAGCGAGCGCGGAGAGGTGTTGTAGAAGACCTTCAGGAAGTACTGATGCACTTTTCCGTTCTCGTCGACTACAGGCTGGAAGATTTTCTCGTCGAAGTCGCCCTCGATGAAGCCGAGGTAAACGTCGCCAGATCTCTCGTCGAGCACGAAGAAGCCGTCGTCGTTGAAATAGCCGTCGATGACGCCGTTGCCGTCTCCGTCGAAGTAGAGCGCGGAGTTGGCGATCGTTATGTTCATGTCCGACTGATTGTCGAGGCAGGTCGAATCATAGAAGTAGAAAATCAGCTTCTTGCTTGAGAAGTCCGCCTGAGTCAGGTAGATGTTCTCGTCGCCGCGGTAGGAGCGACCGTTGAAGAGTATGACATCATCGGCGTCCTGACCGAAGTTCACGCACTGAAGGTTAGTGAAGTCTCCGAGCTTAAGCTGTGGGGAGTTCTTGTCGGGCGTGGAGTAGAACTTGCTGGAGAGGGATGTCGGCGTGTCGAAGTGTGTGCCGTCCTTGGTGGTCTCGGAGACGATATAGCCGTAGACCTTTTTCTGGCTGAAGAGATCCCATGCCGCGCCGGTGTTGCCATTCACAACCGACGTGGAGACATCGACGATGACCTCCTGCTTGCGTTCCATAACGACATTTATCGTATATTCCGCCTTGAGATCCTCCTCGGTCATATCGCTCCAGAGGAGAGTCATGTAGCAGATATTGCCGGAGCGGGTTACAAGAGAGGCGTCAGAGCCATCGGCGGTGGTGAACTTCGTGTGGATGTCCTTTTCCGTGCCGTCAGGGTACTTGGCGGTCAGGTAGAACGAGAACATCGGATCGAAATCGTTCGTGAGCGAATAGTTCGCGAGCTTGCTGAAATCGAGCTTGAGCTTCGAGCCGACATAGAGATTGCCCGAGGTCGTGACGCCGCCGGCGTTCTCGACAATCGAGATTTCGGGGCGGAGGCTCTTGTAGATGTCGCTGTCCTTGCCGAGGATGCCGAACTGAGAGCCGAGCCCGATGTCAGCGTCGTTCGCCGTGTGAATGGTCAGACCGATCGTCGAGGTGTTCTCGAACACGCGGCGCTGGAACACGAGCGAGGTGAGACGGAGGTCAGAGCTTCCGTTCGCGCCCGACTTTTTGTCGTTGTCGCTCAGGGATTTATTGCTGTCGTTGACGTAGTCCTCATGATTCCGGTTGAGCGAGAGGCTCATCGCGAGAGTGAAGTCTTCGTTCTTGAGTCCGAGGTTGACCGACCCGAACCAGTAGCGATCGATGGACGTTGAATCGCTGAAATATTCCTTCGCGCTTGCGTTCCAGCTCGGAGACTGCCGCTTTCCGGCGGTGTCGGTGTATCTCGCCAGACCGTAAGGCATTACGTAGAGATATTCGTTCTCCTTGCGGTTAGCCTTCGCGATGCCGATCGTGTACAGATTCATCGTCCAGGAGACGTTCGAGTAGAGCAGTCCCGCGTTGGGGAACAGACCCATCGTCTCGGTGGAGCTGTGGTTATGCTGGAGTCTGACACGGCTCTGCGTGCTTTCGAAGATCGACTTCTGAGTCGCTATCGTGTTGTTGTTATCGGTGAAGTCGGGCTTTTCGAACTTGGTGAAGAGCGACATCGAGCTGACCCTCTCACCGGTGGTGTTTCCGACCGCGACCTCGTAGTTGCGCCAGAACTTCGTGCTGTCGCTGTAGTTGCTGCGTCTGAAGCTGATTCCCTCGGGGTAGCTGTAGGAGCGCGTGAAGGGATCGTTTTCGTGGTAGACGCCGATAATCGACTCGTTGTCGCCGATGACCTGCTCGCCGGTGTGGGTCTCTGACGGTTCGACGAGGGGGGCGGACTTGTCGACGTTTGACGAGATGTCATCGCCCGAGCCAGCCGCGATGAGCGACTCCAAGTTCAGTCCGTCGCCGAGCTCGCGCTTGATGCCCGAGCTCTTGAGCTTTACCTTCACCTCGGTGAACTCGCCGAAGGAGCAGAGCTCATCGAGCGTTCCGCCCGCGAGGTCGGTTAAGGCGATCGAGAATTCGAGCTCTTCGTCGCGCGCCTCATCGGCGATCAGCGGGATGACGATAGTCGCCTCGTCGGTATCGCCCGCGAAGAGCAGCGTGCCGTTCCGCGTACCGTACTGTTTGCCCGCGGCTGCCGTTCCGTCGACCGTGGAGTACTTGACGCTGACCGGGTAGGTGAGTCCGCCGGTACGCTTTACGGTGACGCTGACACTGCCCGCGTCCTGGTCGGTCGAGATCTCGCCGACCGTGAAGCCGATTTCGGAGGGCTCGTGCGGGTCGTTGTCGTTGATCAGCAGCGAGAGAGTTGCCGCCGCGTGGTAAATGTCGCCGCCGAAATTCGAGACGAGCGTGAAGAGTCCGATCTCCGGGAGCTCGGGGATGTCGTCGTCGACCGCGGTGACGATTATGTTCTTGACCCACTCGTCCTCGGCGAAGACGAGAGTGAACTCAGTCGCGCCGTAATCCTCATCGAACACGAGCTCTGTATAGGTCGGGTCGACCTCGGACTCGATGTCGTCGGGCATTTCAGGGACCTCATAGTCGGTCTCGACGAACTCCGCGCCGAACGCGGTCACCGAGCAATAGGTCTTGCCGTCGATCGTGTAGATGCAGCGGTAGTCGTAGTACGGCGTACTGCTGTAGAATGTGTCATAATCGACCTTCGCGGTCGGAGTGAGCGTGTCGGAGATGTCGGTCCAGTCATTGATCACGCTGATATCGCCGTTTTCGTCCTCATCAAAGCTGATGAACTGCCACTGGCAGGAGGTAGCCTTTTCGGCTTCATCAATCGTGAGGAGCATGTATCCCGTCTCACGACCGTTGTCGTCTGATTCGGGGGTTGTGGTTATACCGCAGCCCGAATAGACCATCGGAAGTCCGGGTTTCTGATATTCGGCTATAGGCTGCGGGTTCTCGTAGCTGATTGTCAGGTCATTCTTACCAGAGGCGGCGTAGGCGTATGTAAGGCTGTTCTCGCCGTCCTCGGACACAGCGGGGGCGTAGCGGACAGTAACCTCGGCGCGTCCGGTTGTTCCGCCGAGACGATAGACGGGTATCGTGACGGTGTTGTGCCCGTCAGCCGGGTCTTCGTTGATCGCGGCTTCGTAGTTGCCGAAAACGAACGCGCCGTAAGGATAGAGCTCATCCCATGAACGGTCGTAGTCGAGCGTCTGAGCCC
>CAKSOR010000311.1 GCA_934477985.1 uncultured Eubacteriales bacterium | reverse complement strand
ACTTCGACTACACCCGCAACGGTCCGGACTGGCGAAAGGTCGCGGGAATTCCGCCGATGCTCTACCCGACCCACTCGACAGCGATGATTCTCGGCGCGATGCCGGGCGTCTATATCACAAAGGTCTCGGCGCTCGGATACACCGAGAAGTACCTGCCCGACATCTTCGGAACGAACGGAGTCAATCTCTGGAACAATCCCTTCTCGAACACCGCTATGCTCGCGAGACTCTCCAACGGCGGCGCAGCAAGGATAAGCGAGAACCGACGCGTGGCGTTCGGCGGACCGAACACCTACATCTCGCAGTTCTACGGCTCTGAAGGAACATACGAGTATTCGATGCTCCACCACTACTTCTCGCACTGGGACAAGGAGAATCCGAAGAAGCTGATCACGGCTGACGTCAGCGAAGCCTTGCAGCCGAAGGGAGTCATGGAGTTCATAAACGAGCCGGACGCCGCTCAGCGGATAACCGACGGCTACGGCTTCTGGGACGAGTCGCCGATCCAGCCGAACGGACGGCTTCCGAAGGAGTTCGACGGGCTGAGAAACGGTCACAACGGCACGCACAAGCTGATGATCGACGATTTCTGCCGCGCGTTCATGACCGGAAAGCTCTCGCCGACGAACATCTGGCAGGCGGCGAGATTCAACCTGCCGGGGCTTATCGCGCACCAGTCGGCGCTCCGCGACGGCGAGCTTATGGACGTGCCCGATCTCGGAGACCCGCCGAGCGACTGGGAGGTTATAGATTACTGAGCAAACGCGGATTTAAGGTTGCGTTCAAAATATTAAAACTGCTGCCGCTTTGCTTGCGGCAGCAGTTCTGAGTTCATGGATTACGCGCGAAAAAACATGTCCGCGTTCACTCCGCTGTCATCACAGCTTATTGAGCCCCGGCTTTATCTCGACCGGAGCGCCGTCGACCTCGAACCAGACCGACATCCCCGCCGGATTCCAGACCATCCTGCGGTCAGCCGAGAGCGAAAGGCTTCTCAGCGCCGTGACGTAGTCGAATATCTCGATGTTCGTCGCGTACCAGACCGAGTCCTCGAAGGTCGCGGTGAACTTGTCGCAGAACTCCTCCATCATCTCCCAGCTGCTGTCCGGCGTGTTGCGCGGGAGCTCGAAGCTGTGACCCCAGATGTAGAAGAGCGGCAGAGCGTAGTAAGCCGTCCGGAACTGCTCGATTTTGCCGATTATATCGCCGCGGTGGTGGCAGGTCGGCGTCCACTGCATGAAGTCGGCGGGCAGCTTGAAGCCGTTCGTCGAGACAGTTGTGCGTCCGTACTGAAATCCGCAGGCTTTCAGGCAGGTCAGGACATCGTCGGTGACGATGCCGTTCGGATAGGACATTCCGCGCACAGGGTAGCCGCAGGCCTCTTCGAGGTTCTTCTTGTCCTCGAGCATCTCATAGAGGAGCTCCTCCTTGGGTATCTGGTCGAAGAAGGGATGAGTCAGCGAGTGCGCCGAGACCTCGTGACCGGCGTAGAGCGACGCGACGTCAGCCATCTTTATCGCCGAGTTGGGGTTCATCAGGCGGGACGATATCAGGTGGAACGTGCCCCTGATGTGGTACTTGTTGAAGAGCTCAACGAGGCGGATGTCCTCACCCGAGCAGTCGTCGTAGCTCATCGTCAGAGCTTTTTTCTTTCCATCCTTGTAGAGGTATTTGATTCTCATTGTTTTTCTCCCATGACCTGTCCGGGAATATTGAATCGGCGGCAAGAGCGCGGATTCCGCAAGACGGATTGCAATCGGGCAGGTCTGTTATAAAATTCGCCGCGATCGGGTGACCGCGGCGTTATTTGTTTGTCAATCGGACTTCGACACACGGTCGGCAGCGTGCGTCGGAATGCCAGTCAAAACCGCTTGACGCCATGGCATCTTCGCGATCCGGGCGTCAAAGCATAGCTTTGAACAGTCTGTCGCGCGGTTTCTTGCCCTGTTCGCGTTTGCCGCGCTTTCGCGTCGGAGCACCGTTACAACGTCTGAACGCCATACTTCGGGCGGTTCGCACACGTCGTGCTGCCCCTGCAATCGCGGCTGAGCGGCGTTCTGCGACACCCGCATGCCGCGCGCCAGACAAAGCCACGGCTTTCAAGCCATACGCTGACAACGCTTTCCGCGCGGTCAGCGTGTATCCCGGGTTCAGTCCGCGAGCTCGCTTATTATCGCGGCTATAGCGCTTTCGCGATTTGAGACGGTTATCCGGTCGGCAGCCTCTTTGACCTCGTCCGAAGCGTTCGCGACGGCGTAGCCGATGTCGGCGTACTTTATCATCGAGATGTCGTTCTCGTAGTCGCCAACGCAGACGACTGTATGTATTCCGCCGAGCGTCTCGCGAAGGAGCTTCACGGCGCTGCCCTTGCAGACTCCCTTTGAGAAGCCTTCCAGTCCGGCGCACCAGCTCATTTCGAGCGTGAGCGACGGGAAATTCCGCTCCATATACTCGCGCAGCGGAAGCTCAATCCGCGGTTCTTCCATTACGATGAACTTGCAGACCGGGCGCGACAGAGCGGTCGCGAGCTTCTCGCCTATGTCGCTGTCTCCCGGCGTGAAGGTCACCGAATCGGAGTTTGAGTGAACGATAAGGCGCTCTATGCCGGGGATCGACTCGAACGCGGCGACGAGTTTTCTGATGATCTCCGGGGCTATGACGCGCTCGGAGATTATCTTAACGCCGTCCGAGATATCGGCGATGACACTTCCGCCAAGGGCGATGACCGGGGCGTTTATGCCGAAGTCCTCCACCGGGATGAAGTGATCGGGAAAGCGACCGGTCGCCATAGTGAAGCGTCCGCCCTCGGAGGTGAAATAGCGCACCGCCTCAAGGTTTTCGGGAGTAATGATTTTGCCGTTGGTTGTTATCGTTCCGTCGAAGTCCGAGCAGAGCAGCCAGCCCGAGAACTTACCAGTTGAGGAGCTTGAGGTAATCACGGCTGAGCTTTACGCACTCAAGCGGAGTTCTGTTCATCGAGGGCTGATCCTGCTCGACAACGACCCACTGTGCGCCCGCCTTGACAGCGGCGTCGAGGATGTTGGGAACGTTCTGATAGCCGAAGCCGAAGGGTCTGAACTCGAAGTTCGAGGGACGCTTGGGAGCCTTCTTCTCGATGCCGATAAGCTCGTACATATCGTCGGACTTTTCGCCCGAGAAGTCCTTGAGGTGGACGACCGGAGCGCGACCGGTGTACTTGAGGAGGTAAGCGGAGGGGTCAACGCCGCCGACGTTAGCCCAGCAGGTGTCGATCTCGGTCTTGAGGAGAGTTTCGGGAACGCGGTTGTAGATCACATCGAGACCGTACTCGCCGTCGATCTTGACGAACTCGAAGTCGTGGTTGTGGTAGAGCAGGGTCATGCCGTGCTTGTTGGCGGTCTCGCCGATCATCTTCATGTCCTCGATGGTCTGATCGAACTTAGAGCCGCCCGGGCGTCTCTCCTCGATGACATAGGGAACGACGATGAACTTGCAGCCGATCTCGGCGTAAGCGGCAACAGTGCCCTCAGTGTCCTTGACCATGTCGTCGATCGGCACGTGAGCGGAGATAGGAGTAAGACCGACCTCCTCGCAGATAGCCTTGACCTCAGCTGGGGTATGACCATAGAGACCGGCGAACTCAACGCCGTCGTAACCCATGTTCTTGACCTTCTGAAGAGCTGCCTTCATGTCCTTCTGGACTTCGTCGCGGATAGAGTAGAGCTGCAAAGCAACAGGTAACATTTTAATATCCTCCAAATTTATGGAATTTTTCGGCATGTCCGGTCGGCGTTTGGAGCTTATCGGGCATGTCTACTGTATTATTATAGCACATTCAGGCAAATCATGTCAAGGGGTTTATCTGAAATTCTTGATTTTTGACGCTTCGCGCTACGGACAAGATGAATAATTCGGGGTTTATACGAAAAGGGCGCGGGCACGCAGTGTCCGCGCCTTATCCGGCGCGCCGCAGGCGCGCACTGGGCTGGCGGCTTGCCGCCAGCCCAGCGCCTTCACGCCCGGCGGAAGACGGGTGTGAAGGCGACGCGTAGCGCGACTGGCGCGCTCCGCGTCCGCAGGTGGCGCGCTCCGCGCGCCATCCGCCTCGTGCCGACCGCGCAGCCGCAGGC
>CAKSOR010000310.1 GCA_934477985.1 uncultured Eubacteriales bacterium | reverse complement strand
GCTCTTCACCTATGTTTACCCGCTGCTCGTCGAGTACGACCGCTTCGCGAACCTCTTAGACCCCGAGGCAAAGCACCTGCTGCCCGCCGCGGCGATGAAGAAGTTCGGCGCGTCGATCCACTGGATACTCGGCGCCGGCGCGGCAGGAAACTCGACATTCGACGCTGTCTGGTACGGCTCGCGCATCTCGATCACACTGGCGCTCGTCTGCGCAGCCATAAACATGACGGTCGGCGTCATCATCGGCGCTGTCTGGGGCTTCTCGAAGACGGTCGACGCGATCATGATGGAGGTCTACAACATCATCGGAAACGTCCCGTATATCCTCTTCATCTCGGTCATGGTCATGCTTTTCACGGCGTCGTTCTGGACGATGGTCTTCGCGATGACGATCACCGGCTGGCTCAGCATCGCCTACTTCATCCGGACGCAGGTCATCATAATCCGCGACCGCGAGTACAATCTCGCCTCGCGCTGTCTCGGAACCCCGACCTTCCGCATCGCGATGAAGAACATCCTTCCCTTCATGACCTCTGTCATAGTCACCCTCGCGGCGACCGAAATCCCGTCCTATATCTCGAGTGAAGTCTTCCTCGCGTACATCGGACTCGGACTTTCGGACATGTCGCTCGGACGCCTTATCTACGAGGCTGAGAGCGCGATGGTCACGCCCGGCTGGGGATTTGAGTTCTGGAGCCCGGTCGTAATTTCCGCGATAATCACGGTCGTCCTCTACGTCGTCGGACAGAATCTCGGCGACGCGTCCGACCCGAGAACCCACATGTAAGGAGAGTAAAATGGAAAACAACAAAGTTCTGCTCTCCGTAAAGGATCTTGAGGTCAAATTCCGCGTGCGCGGTCGTATCCTGACCGCCATCCGCGGTATCTCGCTCGATATTTATGAAAACGAATCAATCGCTATAGTCGGCGAGTCGGGCTCGGGCAAGTCGGTCTTCACGAAGACCTTCGCCGGGATGCTCGACGAGAACGGCTTCATCGCGAACGGTAGTCTGATCTTCAACGACGATGAGCTCTCCGACACAGTTGTCCCGCTGAATTCTTCCGCGCTCAAGCTGATCGCGGGCACCAAGGCGAAGCTCGACCAGTATTCGAAGCTCGAAGCCGGCGCTGAAACTTACCGCGCGATGCTCGACCTCGACAAGGAAAAGGAACTTCTCTCGAACCTCAGCGAAGAGGAGAAGTCCGCGATTTCTGACAAGCTCGACGACCTCCGCTTCAAGCGCACTGAGGCGTTCAACTTAAAGCTGACCTTCGATTCCTCGAAGGAAAAGGACAAGATCAAGGAGTATTCCGAGATCATCAGGAACTACGACGCGCAGATCAAGGAGCTCGAGGCTCAGCGCGACCAGCGCGTCAAGGAACACCGCGAGTCGGTCGAGCACGACGCCGAGTATCAGAAGCGCTATTCCGAGACGATGGCGTCGCTCAAGGAAAAGTACGCGAAGGAAATCACCGCCGACGTTCCGGCTGAAAAGCTGGCGCGCAACGAAATCCTCGCGAAAGAGATCTACCTTTCGGTCGGTCGTTTCGACTATATCCGCCGCGTCAAAAACATCAACAAGCTGGTAAACGCGCTCCGCAAGGCGATGGAGCTCGGAATCGACCTCTCGGACGAGGCGCAGCTCAACGGCGTGTTCGATAACGTCGTCTTCCGCGTCAAATACCTCGATGAGACGCCCGAAAAGCTACACGGTGTCTGCGTCATCAACCTCGCGAAAATCCAGTACTCGAAGGACTGGGGACAGATCCGCGGACGCAAGATAGCGACCGTCTTCCAGGATCCGATGACCTCGCTCAACCCGATCATCACTATCGGAAAGCAGATCACCGCGATAATCATGAAGCACCAGCACTGCTCCGAGGTCGAGGCACGTTCACGCGCGCTTGTTCTGATGAAGAAAGTCGGAATCCCGAACGCCGAAAAACGCTTCGACGACTATCCGTTCCAGTACTCGGGCGGTATGAGACAGCGTATCGTCATCGCGATCGCGCTCTCCTGCCAGCCGAAGATACTCATCTGCGACGAGCCGACCACCGCGCTCGACGTCACGATTCAGGCGCAGATACTTCGCCTTTTGAAGAATCTCCAGAAGGAATTCAACTACACGATCGTTTTCATCACGCACGACCTCGGCGTCGTCGCGAACATCGCGAACCGCGTCGCCGTGCTCTACGCCGGACAGATTGTCGAGCTCGGAACGGTCGAGGATGTCTTCTACGACCCGCGCCACCCCTACACCTGGGCGCTGCTCTCTTCCCTGCCGCAGCTCGCCGAGCGCAACACTACACTCTACTCGATCACAGGAACTCCGCCGTCACTCTACAACAAGATCGTCGGCGACCCATTCGCACCCAGAAATCCCTATTGCATGAAAATCGACACACTCAAAGAGCCGCCAATGTTCCAGGTCAGCGAAACGCACTTCGCGAAGACCTGGCTGCTCGACCCGCGCTCGCCGAAAATCGAAAAGCCTGAGGCGATTCAGGACATCCACTCGAAGCTCATGCGCGCATTCAACATTCAGGAGGATCAGCCAAAGTGAAAAAGGAAAATTTAACTCAGGACGCGACTTCGGCTCATCTGCCTGAACATGGTCCGATCGACAAGGATGGACGAGAGGTTCTCCTGTCGCTCAAAAACGTCGACATCACCTTCGGTAAGGGCGAGAGCCTCAACCGCGCCGTCAAGAACGCGTCGTTCGACATCTATAAAGGTGAGACCTTCTCGCTGGTCGGCGAGTCGGGCTCGGGCAAAACGACGATCGGACGCGCCGTCATCCGCGTAAACCCCTGCTCCGCCGGAGAAATTCTCTACAAAGGCGTCAGAATTTCTGGCAAAATCCCGCATTCGCTCGACCGCGAGGTCATCAGAAACATTCAGATGGTCTTCCAGGATCCCGCCGCGTCTCTTAATGAGCGCGCGACCGTCGACTATATTGTCTCCGAGGGACTGTATAACTTCCACCTCTACGAAAATGAAGCCGACCGCGTCAGAAAGGTCGAGAACATGATCAATGAGGTCGGACTTCTCCCCGAACACCTGACCCGCTACCCGCACGAGTTCTCGGGCGGACAGCGTCAGAGAATCGGACTCGCGAGAGCGATGGTCATGGAGCCCGAGCTGGTTGTCGCCGACGAGCCTATCTCGGCGCTCGACGTCTCGATACGTGCGCAGGTGCTGAATCTCCTCAAGAAATTCCAGCGCGAGCGCGGCACGACCTACCTCTTCATCGCGCATGACCTCTCAATCGTCCGCTTCATCTCGGACCGCATCGGCGTCATCTACAAGGGCGACATCGTCGAGGTCGCGACGGCTGAGGAGCTCTTCAACTACCCGCTGCACCCCTACACTCGCTCGCTGATTTCGGCGATTCCGATCCCCGACCCGAATCTCGAGAAGAACAAGGTGCTCTTCACCTACGACCCATCGGTGCACGACTACTCGAAAGAAACGCCCGAGCTCTACGACATCGGTCACGATCACTTCGTCTTCGGAAGCAAGAAGGAGATCGAGGAGTACAAGGCGATCCGCGAAAAAGGAGTGCCGCTCAAGACGATCACGATTCTTCCCGAGGGCGCTGAGCGTCCGGTTGAAAGCGATTTGGTCACCGACAGCGAGGAAGTCCGCATCGACACGCCGATTCATGACACCGGAAATGTCTGGTACTCGATCGGCTCGTTCTTCCTGCCGATAATCGGAATCATCGCGGGACTCATATTCAAGAAGAAGAAATATTACCGCAACTATAAAGCATGCCGGAAGGGCGCGCTGATCGGCTTCGCGACACTCGGAGCGTTCGCGCTGATCTTCATAATCTTCCTGCTGTTGGCGCTTCTTTAATGAAAAATCGTTATTACCCGAAGGTCGAGAACATCGAGCTTTCGGACAAAAACTCCACACGGCGGCTGATCTTAGCCGTCGTTTTTGGAATAATCGCCGCCGTCTCGATTTCAATCGCGGTCGGAAAGCTGCTCCTGACCGAGCCGGGCTGGCAGACGGTCACCTCATCGGCGAAGGAATCCTGCGCGGGCGAGTTCGTCCTGCAATACAAATTCGGAGACAACGCGACGGCTGTCAGCCGCCAGCTCACAAAGCTCTA
>CAKSOR010000309.1 GCA_934477985.1 uncultured Eubacteriales bacterium | reverse complement strand
CCGTTGCGCGCCTTGAGGCGGAAACGGAACTCGCCCTTCTTGTCGGTATAGACCTCGAACTTCGGGTTGACCTCGGTCTTGTAGCCCTCGACGGTCTGATCCTCGATATTCGCGGCGGCGGCGTTCTTGCGGACGCTCTCTACGCCCTTGAGGCAGGACGTCTCGGTGGCGTAGACCTCGGAGGAGGCGATGATCTGGTTGTTAGACGCCTTGAGATCGAATTTGATTCCCGTCGGAACGGTTCTGATAGAAAATTTTCCCATGAGTATGTACTCCTTTAAAATGATGATGCTATTATTATACCTTATTTTTCCGCGCTTGTCAACATATTTCGAGTAATTTTCCGAAAAAAATCACACAAACGCGCCTATTCCCTCAAGAAAGAAGTCCATAGCGCCGCTTTCGTGCTCGTCCGAGTCCGAAAAACGGTGTCCGCCCTCCCACAGGTTCATCCTGACCTCGGAAGGCGCGCCCGAAGCCTCGTAGAACGCCTTAACGCGCGGGAAGAGCTCGTCGACTCCATCGGCTGAGAAAACGGTGTCGGTCGCGCCGACATCGCACCAGAGTCTTCTCGGAGCGCAGAGTCCGGCGACCTCGGCGTCAAGGAATCTCCCCGCCGAGTCCTTCCAGACGAAATCACGCCAGCAGTATTTCGTGCGGTCGTTGAAGAACGCCGCCGACCAGCCGCTCTTTATCCGGGTCTCGTAAGCCATCGTGTAGAGCGTGTAGAATCCGCCGTAGGAGGGTCCGAGCATTCCGCAGCGATTCTCGTCGATATAGCTCTGCGCGAGCAGCCAGTCGAGCGCGCGGGAGATTTCGTAGATCTCGAATCCGGCGATTGAAGCGCCGCACTGCTTGAAATTGTTGTCTGAGCCCTGACGGTCGTATGGAATAGAGTACTGCGGGATCGCGCTGTCGCAGAGAACCGGCGAGAGATTCCACAAAAGCAGCTGAGGCGCGAAGACCACGCAGCCGCGCGAGAGTATCCGCCTGACGACCCCGCCGTAATTGTTCTTTCCGATGAGGTCGCAGCAGAGCTCGGGCGAGCCTCCTCCGCCGTGGCTCATGACGACCAGTGGGGCTTTCGCGGGCTTCTGACGCGGCTTCAGCAATAGCCCCGTGAAGGTCACTCCGTCGCACAGGTGAAAGAGAGCGCGCTCGATTGTGCAAAGCTCGTCCTCGCCGACAGGGGAGAGCTCGGCTTTCGGCGTTCCTTCGCCGAAGACTTCTTTACAGATGTCGATTCCGAGAAGCCTCTCGTACTCTCCGCGGAACTCCTCGCGGTGCTCAGCCATCCGCTTCGGCGTCACAAGGCGCTCCCGGCGGATATTCGCGGCGAGCTTAAGAAGAGCGGCTGCGTTCGAGACGCTGTCGGCGTAGATCTTTCTTATCGGCTCGGAATCCGCGAGCGGTTCGGTGTAGTGTCCGGTCAATTTCTGATCACTCCTTTTGTTTTCAGACTTTCAGCACGTCCGACGCGTCCTTGTTGAATATCGCGACCGGATCTTTCGGGATAGAGAAACAGACCTTGTCGCCCTTCGCGCATTTCACCTCGAGCAATTGGTCGGTGTCGTCCTTCGGGTGGACTCTGACGAGCCATTTTCTGGACTCGGGCTTGCCGTCGTAATCGCCGACCCGCTCGCCGATGTTGACGACTACCTTCTCGTCGGTCTCGGTGACGGTTATCAGCGTGTGGCAGGAGAGTTTTTTGTTGCAGTCGAGCGAGACGCCGTCGTCCTCGCGGAAGATATACTCGGAGTCGCCGTCCGGATAGATGTCGAGCGAGATTATCTCGTCCGAGTACTGCGAGTAATAGTCGCGGTCGCGCCAGCCGGGGATTATCGCGCCGCCCCTTATGAAGAGTCCGCCGCCGCGGTTTTCCGGCGGGATGTAGGGGTCGATGTCGCACGGTCCGAGATACTCCTTGCCGGTCCAGGCGTCGGTCCAGCGTCCGGCGGGGAGATGGACATGGTCGGTGTAAGCCGAGATCAGCAGATCCGGTCCGACCATATACTGTCTTGTCGCGCCGAAGGTCGCCTCGTCGTCGGGGAACGCCAGCGGCATCGGGCGGACGATCGGCATCGAGTCCTCGTGACCCTCGATCGCCGCGGAATAGAAGTAGGGAAGCAGACGGTAGCGCATTCTCGCGTACTCGGCGAACATGACATGCTGCTTGTCTCCGGCGTACCAGGGCTGCTCCATTCCGTGCCAGGCGTTGAGGTGAGCCCACGGCACGAGCATTCCGAAGTGTACCGATTCCGGGAAGTGCAGGTTCATGTCGATTGTCGTGTTCATGTGACCCGAGAGGGCGAGCGTCTCAAGCCAGATCATCGCGCCGAGCTCGCCGCCGTTGTCGCCGGTAGTCGCCGCGCTCCACTTCTGGATTCCCGAGTAGCCGCCGCAGTAGTGGTGCATCGGACGCTTGTTCGTCTGAGCCGAATAGCCCTCGTACATCTGCTTCGGGAGGAGGATCTGGTTGTAGTTGTGCATCTGCATTGTGGTGAGTCCATTGAAGCAGCGCGGGCGCTTCATCCGGTCAAAGCAGCAGACGATGTCCGCGGGATCGAGCTTATAGCCGTCGATGCCGATCGCGGTGAACTTCTTCAAGTGCTCGTACCACGCCTCGCCGTAGTCGTCGGGGTTGCCGTTCACAAGCTCGCGCTCAGCCTCGGCTGTCAGGTCGTGGCGTATGCAGAGCCAGAGCGACAGGTGCAGACCATAGCGGTGCAGAGCTCCGATGAAGGTCATGTACGACCTCTCGGGCGTCATGTAATCGGTCACGTGGAAGCGCTTGGTCTCCCACTTCTTCGAGGTGGAATAGTCGTAGAATTTCTCCATCCAGCCGGGCTCAAGGCTGAACATATCGCAGGGGATATGCTCCTTTCTGAACCGCTCGGCTTCGGCTAAAACCTCGAACTGGTCGGCGAAGATCGGCGCTATGTAGGTCAGTCCGTAAGCCCATTTCGGCAGCAGCATCGGCTTTCCGGTCAGCTCGGTGTAGAGCTTCAGCACGCCGCCTATCGAGCCGCCGTAGAGGAAGAAGACATCGGGCTCGTCGTCCTCGCCGAGGCAGATCAGCTCGTCCTTCACGCGACCGCCGATGTCGTAGAAGCTGCGCGAGTGGGCGTTCAGCCAGATTCCCCAGCCCTCAGACGAGATGACGAGCGGAATCGGGATCTCGTTGTACTGGTAACGAACCCAGTTCTGATAGGCTCTGCCGCGCAGCTCAATCGAGTCGCGCGAGCCCTCGCCGAGCCCATAGAAGCGCGCCGTGTCGCTTATTTTTACTTTCAGTGCGAAATGATCGTCGGTCGGGATAGTCTCGACCGGAATCGGCGAGGGCTTCTCGTTCTCAGCCGGAGCGCCGATTATCGCCTGATAGTCGGTGTACTTGTCCTTGAACTCGTCCGAGAGACTCTCGTGGAGCGACTCGTACTCGTCCTGTCCGGCGAGCTCAAATGGCAGGGAATTGCCGTCGGGGAGGACGATTTTGCCGTCCTCGACCTTCATGCCGCTGTCCGAGAGCTTTTCGGGGAGCGTCAGTATACCATAGCGCTCGGCGAGCGTCACGCCGTGAGTCTCAGACAGCCGCATGCGCAGTATGCCGGGGGCTATCTGTGTGAAGATGAGTGTTTTTTCCATAGCTTTTCTCCTTATTTTATCCGGAAATTATCCGGTCGTCAGTTTGTGATGAGCAGCTCTTCCGGAACTCGATCGGCGAGAGCTTGCAGCACTCCTTGAAGAAGCGCGAGAAGTAGTTCCGGTCGTCGAATCCGACCGACGCGGCTATCTCGCCTATCGAGAGGGACGTGCCCGAGAGCAGTGCCTTTGCCTGGGAGAGGCGGCAGCCGCGCAGGAACCCGGTGGGAGTAGTCCCGGATTTCTCGCGGAAGAGGCGGCAGAGGTATTTTTCCGAGATGCCGACTTCCTTTGCCGCGTCGGACGCGGTGACTCTCTCGCCGCAGTTCTCGCGCAGGAATTCCATTGCCCGCGAGACATATTGAGCCGCCTGGTCGGTTTCGTGGGAATCGGGCTCTGACAGCCTCGAAAGCGCGGTGAGGAGCAGTCCGATGAAGCCGAGCTGAGCGTCGCGCGCTCCGTAGACCGACTCGTGCAGACCCGAGAGC
>CAKSOR010000308.1 GCA_934477985.1 uncultured Eubacteriales bacterium | reverse complement strand
TCGCCGCTCTACGAGATCAACTGCAAGGAGAAGACCTACTTCGCCTACACCGAGCTCGAGAAGAACAACATTCTGAAGGAAATCGGCGACCAGAAGTGCTCGATCAACCGCTCGAAGGGTCTTGGCGAGAACGACCCCGACATGATGTGGCTCACCACCATGAACCCCGAAACGCGGCGCTTGATCAAGGTGGAGCCTGAGGACGTCACCATCATGGAGAGCATGTTCAACCTTCTGCTCGGAAACGATGACGAAGGCCGAAAAAGGCACATTGCCGAGCACGGCAAGGAATACCTTGACCAGCTCGACCTGCAGTAACGCCGTTTGAAAACCACCCGAACCGCCTTGCGGTTCGATAGAGGAGCCCGATACACGCACCAAGGGGAGACCGTGGCAAAGAAGAAGACCAAAACCGCACCGAAGAAAAAGCATGTGGACAATCCCAACGTGATAGGCCTGCACTCTGAGGTTACAGAGCAGCCCATCACGCAGACGCTCGAGCAGAACTACATGCCCTACGCCATGAGCACCAACGTGTCGCGTGCATTCCCGGAAATCGACGGCTTCAAGCCTTCGCACCGCAAGCTGCTCTACACCATGTACAAGATGGGCCTTTTAAACGGTGCGCGCCAGAAGAGCGCGAACATCGTCGGCCAGACGATGAAGCTCAACCCGCACGGTGACGCCGCCATCTACGAGACTATGGTCCGCCTCGCCACGGGCAACGAGGCGCTGCTCGCCCCGTTCGTCGAGTCAAAGGGCAACTTCGGCAAGTACTATTCCGGCGACTTGAGCTATGCGGCCTCGCGTTATACCGAAGCCAAGCTCTCGCCGATCTGCGCCGAGATCTTCAAGGATATCGATAAGGACCCTGTCGACTTCGTCGACAGCTACGACGGTGCCATGAAGGAGCCGCGCCTTCTGCCCACCACGTTCCCCAACATCCTTGTGTCGGCGAACAAGGGCATCGGCGTCGCGATGGCATCCGACATCTGCGGGTTCAACCTGAACGAAGTGTGCACGGCAACGATGCACTTCCTCCGCAACCCCGACTGCGACCTGCTGGAATACATGCCTGCGCCCGACTTCTCCACCGGCGGCGAGATCGTCTACCGCCGCGAGGAGATGGAGCGCATCGTCAACACGGGTACCGGCAGCTTCCAGATCCGCTCGCGCTGGCGCTATCTGCCCGACGAGCGCATCATAGAGGTGTACGAAATTCCGTACACGACCAAGACCGACGTCATCATCGAGCGCATCGTGAAGCTTTCCAAAGAGGGCAAGGTGCGCGAGATTGCCGATATCCGCGACGAGACCGACCTTTCCGGCCTCCGCATCGCGATCGACCTGAAAAGGGGCGTCGACCCCGAGCAGCTCATGGCGAAGCTGTTCCGCTCCACCACGCTGCAGGATTCCTTCGCGTGCAACTTCAATGTGCTTGTCGACGGCTATCCACGCGTCATGGGTGTGCGCGAGATCCTGCACGAGTGGGTCGCGTGGCGCGTCGAGTCGACCCGTCGCCGCATGAACTTCGATCTTGCGAAGAAGACCGACCGCCTGCATCTGCTCCACGGCCTCGAGGCGATCTTGCTCGACATCGACAAGGCCATCGCGATTATCCGCGGCACGAAGCTTGAAGCCGACGTTGTACCCAACCTTATGAAGGGCTTCGGGATTGACCAGGTCCAGGCCGAGTTTGTGGCCGAAATCAAGCTGCGCAACATCAACGAGGAATACATCATGAACCGCACGCGGGACATCGTGAAGCTCGAGGGCGACATCGCCGAGCTCAACGATATCCTCGCCAGTGAGGAGAAGATCAAAGACGTCATCCACGACGAGCTGGCCGCGGTGAACAAGAAGTACGTCATGCCGCGCAAGACCGGCCTCGTCGAGCCTTCCGAGATCGTTGAAGTGAACCTCGAGCCCGAGGTCGAGGAATACCCCGTCACCATGATGCTCTCTCGCGACGGCTATCTGAAGAAGATGACCGACCGCGTGCTGCGCAAGGCCGCGACGCTGAAGTACAAGGACGGCGACGAGCCCTTCATCGAGTTCGACTCCTCCAACACCCACGACCTGCTCGTGTTCACCAACCACTGCCAGGTCTACAAGTGCAAGGTTGCCGCATTCGAGGACACCAAGTCGGCGCAGCTGGGGTCGTATCTGCCCACCGATCTGGAGATGGACGACGGCGAGGTTGTGACCTGGGTTATCGACCCCGAAGACTACAAGGCAGACGCGCTGTTCGTCTTCGAGAACGGCCGCGTCGCGCGCGTCGCGCTGTCCGGGTACGCCACCAAGACGAACCGCAAGCGCTTGAAGAACGCGATTTACGGCGGATCCAAGTTGCTCTACGCCCAGGTGCTCAAAGAGGACCGCGACCTTGCGCTCGTGTCGAGCGATCATCGCCTCGTCAACTTCAATACCTCGCTTCTACGGACGAAGACCACCAACAGCACGCAGGGTGTGCAGGCGCTCACCGTCAAAGGGAGCCGCACGGTCGCCATGGTCGGCAAGGCGGAGGAATTCTTGGGCGGGGAAGCGTCGCTTGAGAAGTTCCGCGCCCAAAGCCTTCCCTCGGCTGGCGCTCCCATGAAGGATACGGACATGAGGAGCCTGTTCGATTAGGGGAATAGCGCGCTACAACTTCGGGGAAAATGTGGAGGGTCGTTGCCGATTTCGGGTGAAACCCGAGGGCAGTGACCCTTCTTTTCTTTGATGCACAGCGCCTGCGCTAGAATGTTCGCCGCGGTATATGGCCGCAAGCGTTTTAGAAAGGAACAACGAAATGACGCGCAAGATCGACATCTTTGACACCACATTGCGCGACGGCGAGCAGTCTCCCGGCGCCTCCATGAACACGGAAGAAAAACTGGTGGTCGCGCGTCAGCTACTACGTATGAAGGTCGACGTCATCGAGGCAGGTTTCCCCATCTCAAGCCCCGGTGATTTCGAGAGCGTTCGCCGCATTGCCGAGCTCGCTGGCGACGACGCGACGGTCGTCGGCCTCACGCGCGCCGTCGAGAAGGACATCGACCGTGCTGCCGAGGCACTCAAGTACGCCAAGCGCCCGCGCATCCACACCGGCATCGGCGTGAGCCCGAGCCATCTGCACGACAAGCTGCGCATCACCGAGGACCAATGCCTCGAGCGCGCCGAGCACTGCGTGCGCTATGCCAAGAAATACATGAACGACGTGCAGTTCTATGCCGAGGACGCCGGCCGCTCCGACTACGATTTCCTCGTGAAGGTCATCCAACGCGTCGTCGATGCGGGCGCGACCGTCGTCAACATCCCCGACACCACGGGATACTCGCTTCCCGCCGAGTTCGGCCGCCGCATTGCGTATCTTATGGAGAACGTGCGCGGCATCGAGAACGTCACTGTGTCGGTTCACTGCCACAACGACCTCGGCATGGCGACCGCGCTTGCGCTCGAGGGCGTGAAGAACGGCGCGACCCAGATCGAGTGCACGATCAACGGCCTCGGCGAGCGTGCGGGCAACACGGCGCTCGAGGAAGTCGTCATGGGCATTCGCATGCACGGTGAGGAGCTCAACGCCCACACCGACATCAACACGCGGGAGTTCGCCAAGGCAAGCCGTCTTGTTTCCTCGATCACGGGCATGAGCGTCCAGGCGAACAAGGCAATCGTCGGCGCCAACGCGTTCGCGCATTCCTCGGGCATCCATCAAGATGGCGTGCTCAAGAAGCGCGACACCTACGAGATTATCGACCCGGCAGATGTCGGAGCAGGCCAGAGCCAGATCGTCCTTACCGCACGCAGCGGACATGCGGCACTTAAGCATCGCCTCGAGGAGCTCGGCTACGAGTTCGAGGGCGACGCGCTCGACAAGGTTTACGAGGACTTCTTGAACCTTGCCGACAAGAAGAAAGAAGTCTATGACGAGGACCTCGAAAGCCTCATTCACGAGCGCGACCGTCAGCTGAGCGCCATCTTCCAGCTCGAGGGCGTGCAAATCTCGTGCGGCACCGACATGATCCCGACGGCGACCGTCACGCTGCGCAACCAGGCCGACCAGGTCGTCACCGCATGCGATTTCGGCACCGGCCCGATCGACGCGATGTATAAGGCCGTCAACAAGATCGTGCAGGTTGAAAACGACCTGACCGA
>CAKSOR010000307.1 GCA_934477985.1 uncultured Eubacteriales bacterium | reverse complement strand
CCTCTGGGTCGGTGTGGCTCTTGCCGGTCATGTACTTGACGCACTCATACAGACCGGCATAGCCCAGCGAAATCGTCGAATACCCGCCGTAGAGCAGCTTGTCGATCGGCTCGCCCTTCTTAAGTCTCGCGCACGCGCCGTACTGCCAGAGAATCGGAGCGGCGTCCGAAAGAGTTCCCTTGAGCCGGTTGTGGCGGCACATCAGCGCACGGTGGCAGAGCTCGAGTCTCTCCTCAAAGATTTCCCAGAACTTCTGTACGTTTCCGCCGGATGACAGCGCGACATCGGGGAGATTTATCGTGACGACGCCCTGATTGAAGCGTCCGTAGTACTTAGGCTTGTTCGTCTCGGGATCGACGTAAGGTGTCAGGAAGCTGCGGCAGCCCATGCAGGGATAGCAGTGTCCCTCGCCGTTTTTGTCCACCTTGAGCTCGAGCATCTTCTTCTCGGAGATGTAGTCGGGAACCATCCGCTTCGCGGTGCACTTCGCCGCGAGCTTCGTCAGATACCAGTACTTCGAGTCCTCGGTGATATTGTCCTCCTCGAGAACGTAGATGAGCTTCGGGAACGCCGGGGTGACCCAGACGCCCTTCTCGTTCTTGACGCCCTTATAGCGCTGCTCGAGCGTCTCCTCGATGATCATCGCGAGATCTTCCTTCTCCTGCTCGTTCTTCGCCTCGCCGAGGTACATGAAGACGGTCACGAAGGGCGCCTGACCGTTCGTCGTCAGAAGCGTCAGCACCTGATACTGTATCGTCTGCACGCCGCGGCTGATCTCGTCGCGGAGTCTGCGCTCGACAACATCCTTTATCTGCTCGTCGTCCATTCCGATGTGAAGATCGTTGTTCTCGGCGATGACGCTGCGGCGGATCTTCTCGCGGCTGACCTGAACGAACGGCGCGAGATGCGTGAGCGAGATCGACTGTCCGCCGTACTGATTCGACGCGACCTGAGCTATGATCTGCGTCGCGATGTTGCAGGCGGTCGAGAAGCTGTGCGGACGCTCGAGCATCGTTCCGGTGACGACCGTGCCGTTCTCAAGCATATCCTCTAAGTTGACAAGGTCGCAGTTGTGCATGTGCTGCGCGTAGTAATCGCTGTCGTGGAAGTGGATTATGCCCTCTTCATGCGCCTGGACGATGTCCTTGGGAAGCAGGAGGCGGTTGGTGATGTCGCGCGAGACCTCGCCCGCCATGTAGTCGCGCTGAGTCGAGTTTATCACGGGGTTCTTGTTCGAGTTCTCCTGCTTTGCCTCCTCGTTGTTGCACTCAATCAGCGAGAGAATCTTGTCGTCGGTCGTGTTCGACTGACGGATGAGATTACGCGTGTAGCGGTAAGTGATGTAATTCTTAGCGACCTCAAAAGCGCCGTGAGCCATTATCTGGTGCTCGACGAAATCCTGCACCTCCTCGACTGACGGCGATCTGCCGAGCTGCTCGCAGGCGAGTACGACGCTCTCGGCGATCCGGTCTATCTGGCTCGGGGTCATGCGGATAGACTCCTCGACCGAAATATTCGCCTTTGATATGGCGTTCACTATCTTTTCGACCTTGAATTCAGCTTCTGAACCATTGCGCTTTATGATCTTCATGCTCTATCTCCTCATTATCCAAAACGTAAGCCCGCATCATTACGGTGCGAGCAATGCGATATTAATTTTACTATTGTCACCTGTATTTAGTAGTGACTGCCTATATATAATACCATATATAGTGTTATCTGTCAAGAGGAAAACGCGTTTTTCTACGTCACTTTTTATTTTTCGGCGTTGTCAACAAATATTACCGCAAAATTTCGTCATAGATGAGTCTCAATCAGACTTGACTTTTTCATAACTGGATGCTATAATGAAATAACCCCAATTTTTTACATCAACCAGAAGGAGAACCAGCATGTACCTTGGCGGACTTGACGTCGGCTCGAGCGGGTGCAAGATAACCATCTACGACACCGACGGAAACTTCATCGAGAGCCATTATGAGCCCTACGACTCGCTCCACACCTACTCGGAGCACACGATAGATTTTAACGACATAAGAAACGCCGTCGAAAAGGTGATTTCGGCGACTGAACATATTCCCGGAGCGCTCGGCGTGACCTCGTTCGGCGAGTCGTTCGCCCTTCTCGACAAAAACGACAACATCCTGAACCGCTCGATGCTCTACAACGACCCGCGCGGCTCGGAGGAGTGCCTGACATTCGACCGGGACAGAGCGATCAGCGTCGCCGGGACAGCTCCCGCGCCGCTCTACACGCTCCCAAAGCTCAAGTGGATGGCGGCTCACCGCCCCGAGCTCATCGAAAAAGCCTCGAAGGTCTGCATAATCGCCGATTACATCGTATACATCCTGACCGGAGAGTGCGCGCTCAACTATTCAGCCGCCGCGCGGACAATGGGATTCGACATCCGTAAAAAGCGCTGGGACAAGGAGCTCTTCGACGAAGCCGGGATCGACATCTCGCTGATGCCGCCGCTCGTCCCCGACGGAACGATAGTCGGCATATCAAACAAATTCGGACTCAAGAATACGAAGGTGATCTCGTCGATGCACGACCAGAACGCCGCGGCAGTCGGCGCGGGCGCGCTTGACCCGGGTGACTGCGTCGACGGAAGCGGAAGCGTCGAGTGCCTGACGCCGATAATCTCAGCGGTTCCCAACGACCGCGCGGTCTATGAAGCCGGAATCGCCTTCATGCCCTTCTGCGACATCTACGAGGGCGTCGCGATGTCCTACACCGGCGGAACGGCAGCAAAGTGGGTGCGGAGCGAGTTCGCGCCCGACGCGAGCTACAAGGAGCTCGACGCGGCAATCGGAAATGAGCCGGGCAAGCTCCTGCTGATGCCCCACCTCGCCGGAGCGGCGACGCCTTACATGGACGCGGATTCGCGCGGGATGATCTACGGTCTGACGCTCGGTACGACGAAATACGACCTCTACCGCGCGGTTCTCGAGGGAGTGGCATATGAGATGAGAGTCAGCCTCGAAGTCCTCGCAGACGCCGGAATAAAGCCGCACAGACTGCTCGCGACCGGCGGCGGAGCGAAGAGCAGCGTCTGGACGCAGATCAAATCCGACATCACCGGACTGCCGATAACGATCGCCGACGCCCCCGAGGTCGGCGCGCTCGGGCTTATAATGTCGGCGGCAAAGTCGCTCGGGCTGGTGAAGGATCTCCGCGAGGCAAAAGCGCTCTTCGCAAAGGAGGGCGAGACGCTCATCCCCGACGAAAAGCGGCATGAGATCTACAATGAGAGGTTTGACAAATACCGACGCATGTACGCGCTCGCGAAAGAATTAAGATGAATTTATTTCCCTGGGAAACACAAATTTCCAGGGAAATATTTATTTCCGGAAAGAACCGGCATTCCGTCCGGCTTTATTCGCGTCCGGGCACAAAAATATCCCCGGGCAGGATGACCTGTCCGGGGCAGCGCGGCAAGTTGAGCCACGCTTTCGTTCATTAAAGCTTAGATCTCGGGGATTTCGACCTTGACTTCCTCGCCCTTGAGCGAAGACTTGCAGATGTGGTCGAGAATAGCCTGGTTGTAGAGAATCTGGCTCGACGGAACGGGAGCGGCGGTGTTGTACTTGACAGCGTCGACGAAGGTTCTGATCTTCTTGTCGAAGTTGGAGGGCTCGCCGGGTCTTGCGTGCTGCATCGGGAACTTGGTCTCGATCTGCTTGCCTGCGATCTCGTGATAGAGAGTGAGGTCGCCGCCGATGGTGCCGTTCCAGCAGTCGGTAGCCGGGATGCGGAGACCGCCCTTGGTACCGAGAAGAATGGTGTCGCACGGAGAGTCGATGTTCTCAGCCCAACCGATACGGAAGTCGTGGATGATGTCGCCCTCAAGACGGACGAAACCAGCAGCGAAATCGTCGACGTTGAAGAGCTTAGCGTACTCCGGATGTCCGGTAGCGACGTAGTTGCAGTAGTTCGGATCAGTTCCGAAGAACGCGGACTTGTAGCCCGAAACGGTGAGAGGCTTCGGATAGCCCATAGCGTTCATGACAACGTCGAGAGCGTAGCATCCGATGTCGCCGAGAGCGCCGAGACCAGCGGTCTTGTCCTCGATGACGGTGGTGCCGAACGGAGTCGGGATACCGCGGCGGCGACCGCCACCGGTCTGGACATAGTAGATCTTGCCGAG
>CAKSOR010000306.1 GCA_934477985.1 uncultured Eubacteriales bacterium | reverse complement strand
TATCGACACGGTAGAGGGCAGCGGAAGCTATCCCGGACTCGGACGGATGATCCGCGGAAATATCCTGAACGCGCAGTACGCCTCGGCGTGGGCTTACATAACCTTCGCCTGCGCGCTCGGCATCGGATTCTATATGCTTCTGATGCTCATACAGAAAAAAGTGCTTGGCACAAGATCAAAATAAACAAGCTTCCGGAAACATCCGGTTAGATATCTTAAAAAGGAGATAAAAGTCATGAAAAGTTCAAGAATTCTCTCGCTCACCCTCGCGGCTCTGATGGCCGCAGCAAGCGTGTCCTGCGGAAGTCAGGCAGGCGATGCCGCGTCCTACTACGACGCGAACGCGTCCTCGGCAGACGTCATAAACGACGCCGCGTCGAAGGGCAAGGTCGGCAACTGGGGACTCGGCAACGAGTATGAGATCCAGGCACTCCTCGCGAAGTACGGCTTCCCGACGACCTACCTCTCGCAGAATTTCGACATGGACGGCTTTGACAGCGACGAGATCCTGCTCGCGTCGGCGATGACCTACAACGAGCTCGGACTTGTCGTCAACGATTACGAGGGCGGCTACGGCTACGGCGATTCGGTAAAGACGATCGACATGAACGACGAGGGCGTCGCGATGCTCGAGGACAACATCTTCTGCACCGCCGACTTCGCCAAGAACAACCCGAACACCGTGAAGGCGTTCCTCTACGCGTCGATGAAGGGCTGGAAGTACGCCTGCGAGCACCCGGACGAGGCGGCTCAGATAGTCTATGAAGCCGGTTCGTCGGTCTCGGCGGATCACCAGAAGTACATGGCGACCGAGGTCGCAAAGCTCGTCACGACCAACACCAAGGGCGAACACACCGAGGATTACGGCGCGATCGACAAGGAAGCGATGGAGCAGACCCTCGGACTCGCGAAGAAGTACATTCCGCTCGAGGACAGCGCCGCGAAGGATCGGCTCTCGAAGATGACGCTCTCGGACGTTTACGATGACAGCTACATAAAGGAAGTATCGGCGTCAACCGACGGCAAGTTCGGCACTATCGAGAAGCCCTCGCTGAAGATTCAGCTCAAATGGCTTCCGCAGTCGCAGTTCATGGGCTACTTCGTCGCGAACGCGCTCGGCTACTATAAGGAAGTCGGTCTGAGCGTCGAGATTGTTTCGGGCGGCGGCGACATCGGCGAGACCACCGCTGTTTCGAACGGCACGGTTGATTTCGGCGTGACCTGGGTCTCGAACCTGATCACCGCGAACGCCGGCGGCATGAGCCTCATCGAGATCGCGCAGATCTATCAGAGATCGGGTCTTGAATTAGTCTACAAAATCAACAAGTGATCACGATCAGCAAGTAATCACAGTAAGCAGCCATTCCGGACGGGCGACCGTCCGGAATGACACATATTAATGAAAGGAAAGCGTAAAAATGGATCTTCTGATAAAAAACGGAACGCTCGTCTCATCGGGCGGAATGTACAAGGCTGACCTCGCCGTCACTGGCGGGAAGATAACCGCGGTCGGCGAAGATATTCTCCCGACGCACGGAACGAAGGTGGTCGACGCGTCCGGAAAGCTCGTTCTCCCCGGCGCGATCGACGCTCACACTCACCTCGCGATGCCATTCGGCGGGACAATCTCGGCTGACGGCTACTTTGCCGGGACGAGAGCGGCTGCCTGCGGCGGAACAACTACGGTATTCGATTTCGTCTTGCAGGATTTCAACGAGTCTATGCTCGATTCGATAAAGCGGCGCGACGCGCTCTGTGCCCCCGAAGCCGCCGTCGATTACGCCTTCCACGTCGCGATAAAGGACGTTCACGGCGGGCTTATCGACACGATGAAGGACGCGCTCGACTACGGCGTCCCGTCGTTCAAGGTCTTCATGGTCTACGATTTCGGAGTGACCGACGGAGTCTTCTATCAGGTGCTCGAGAAGGCGAAGGAGATCGGAGCGCAGATCAGCGTCCACGCCGAGAACAACGAGATGGTCAAGTACCTGACCGCGAAATTCCTCTCGGAGGGCAAGACGAGCGCCTGGTATCACTACCTCTCGCGCCCCGAGTTCGTCGAGGCTGAGGCTGACAAGCGCGCTATCGAGTGGGCAAAGTCGCTCGGAGCGTCGCTCTACATCGTGCATTTAGCGAACAAGGAGGGCGTCGACGCGGTCACGAAGGCAAAGGACGAGGGTTACGAAATCTACGCCGAGACCTGCCCGCACTACCTGAACTTCACGTCGGAGGTTTACAAGCGCCCCGACGGGCGGAACTTCGTCTGCTCGCCGCCTATCAAGGGCAAGGAGAGTCAGGACGCGCTCTGGGAGGCGATAAAGCGCGGCGACATCGACACGATCGCGACCGACCACTGCCCCTTCCAGCAAGCCGAGAAGGACTGGGGACTTAACGACTTCACGAAGATTCCGAACGGCTGCGCGGCGATCGAGAATATGTACCCTTACATGCTCTCGGCGGCGAACACCGGAAAGATAAAGTTCGAGCAGGTCGTCAAGATGTGCGCCGAGAATCCGGCGAGAATCTTCGGCTGTACCGAAAAGGGTTCGCTCACGGTCGGAAAGGACGCCGACATCGTGATCTACGACCCCGAAAAGAAGTTCACGATTCATCAGTCGAACATGCACTCCGACTGCGACCACACGATCTGGGAGGGCACGGAGCTCACCGGATATCCGGTGAAGACCTATTCGCGCGGCAGACTCGTCTATGACAACGGCGAGTTCGTCGGAGAAGCCGGCTGGGGTAAGTTCGTAAAGAGAAAGGCGAGAACGCCGATACCGAAAGAAGAGTAAAGGATGGTTTGAATGACAAATGTAACTGACAGATCAAAATACCGCGCCGAGCTTCTTACCTCGCTCTCGTCGGCATGTATGCTCTGCCTCGACGCGCCCTGTTCGGGAGCCTGCGGGTCGGGCAGTCCCGCCGAGATGGTCAGGGCGGTCAGGTTCGACAATCCCGGAAGAGCCTGTGCCATCGCGCCGGACTGCGCGGGATGTTCAGCGCCCTGTGAGGACGCCTGCATCAGCTTTTGCGAACCGGTCAGGATAAAGGAGATTTCAGAGCTCGTGCGCGAGTCGGAAGCCCCGGCTGACGCTCTTACCGATCTCTCGGTCGAGTTCTGTGGGAAAAAATGCGAGAATCCCTTCTTTCTCTCGTCGTCGGTCGTCGCGAGCGGCTACGAGATGTGCGAGAAGGCGCTCGCCGCGGGCTGGGCCGGAATAGTTTACAAGACTATCGGAAACTTCGTCCCTGAGGAGGTCTCGCCGAGATTTGACACAATCGGCAAGGAATCGACGCCCTTCATCGGCTTCGGAAACCTCGAGCAGATTTCGGATAAGTCGCCGGACGAGAATTTTGAGATCCTCTCGGCGCTCAAGAAGAAATTTCCGTCGAAGATAATCGTCGCCTCGATAATGGGGCGGAACGAGGACGAGTGGACATTGCTCGCGAGACGCTCTGAGGAGTGCGGCGCGGACATGATCGAGTGCAATTTCTCCTGCCCGCATATGTCGGCGCACGGACTCGGCGCGGACGTCGGAACGAATCCCGAGCTCGTCGCGGCTTACACAAAAGCCGTTAAGCGCGGAAGCTCGCTTCCGGTGTTCGCGAAGATGACGCCGAACCTCCAGCACATGGAGATTCCCGCGACAGCCGCCGTCAGAGCCGGAGCGGACGGACTCGCCGCGATAAACACGATAAGGTCGATACGCGGCTGGGATTCCTCGCACGGCGAGCCGATCCTCTCGGTCGGAAGGCGCTCGGCGGTGTCGGGCTACTCGGGCAAGGCGGTCAAGCCTATAGCGCTGAGGTTCATCCACGACATGGCGGTGTGCCCCGAGCTTGAGGGCGTTCCGATAAGCGGAATGGGCGGAATCGAGACCTGGCGCGACGCGGTTGATTTCATCGCGATGGGATGCCTGAATCTTCAGGTCACGACGGCGGTCATGGAGTACGGCTACCGGATAATCGACGATCTTTGCGACGGACTCTCGCGGTATCTGACGGCGAGCGGATATGGAAGCGTCAGGGAGCTCTGCGGCGCGGCGCTTCCGGAATATGTCGCGACCGATGAGCTTGACCGGACGACGGTTGAGTATCCGATGTTCGACAGGACGAAATGCGTCGGGTGCGGACGCTGCGCGATCTCCTGCGA
>CAKSOR010000305.1 GCA_934477985.1 uncultured Eubacteriales bacterium | reverse complement strand
CGACAGCATCACCGCGGCGAACAACTTTGTCCCGCGGATCATCGGTTACTACTACAAGAACCTTCCGGATCTCAAAGTGAAGTTCTGGAACTCAGGAATTTCAGGCGCGTCAGCGTGGACCTCATTGAAATTTCTTGAGTCTGACCTGCTCGCGACTAAACCAGACGTTGTTCCGATCATGCTCGGCGTCAATGATTCCTCACGCGAATCGCTGAATAATCCGGATCCGGAAAAGCGCAATATTGTGCTAAAGCAGGCGTATGACAACTACTGTGATCGTATGAACGAGCTGGTCGACAAGCTGACCGCGAAAGGCATAAAGGTTATCCTTTGCACGCCCGCGCCGTATGCGGAATTTTATCATACCGAACAAGAACCGCTTCCCCACGGCTATGCGCTGATCAAGATGTACGCCGAAAAAGTTCGCGAGCTCGCGCGTGAAAAGTCGCTCGATCTGGTTGATTATCATGCAAGTTTGTCCGAGCAATATTGCATCGAGCCGCTCTACAATCCCGACCACGTGCACCCGAACGACGCCGGACACGCACGAATGGCTGACTGTTTTCTTGCAGCGCAGGGACTGCCGGTACGCAGATATTTCCCGGGTGATCAGCCCGAACCGATGATTCCCGAGCTCGACGAATGGCGAACGTTAGTCGCAAAACAGCGCGATATTTTCGCGGTAGAGTCCATGATTGTAAAAGAAACCGAGAAGTTGACCGAAGAAAAGCTGAAATTTGTTGAAGATTACCTCTCGGAAAAACGCTACAACGATTTCATGTACTTCAAGACGATTTCCGAGCGTTACCTCGAGAACAAGCCGCACGAATCCGAAATTGTTGCTAAAATAAATGAAATAATGGAAAATCTGTACATATAAAAATGTCCGCACGTTAAACGTGCGGACATTTTTTGTGCAATATGCCAAATTATTTCTGAAGCAGGTGGAAAGCGAAGCCGCAAATGTCGTTCTTGAAGTAAACTGCCTTGCTTTCGCCGCGCTGGAACTTCTCATAGGAGACCGGCTCAAACTCAATTCCCATATTCTGGAAATAGAACACCGCGCGGTCGAGGAAGTTGCAGGCGATGGCGATGTGACCGTTCTTGCCATGGAAGGGCGAGTACATCAGCTCGAAGCCCGTGCCGGCGAAGCATCCGCTGTTGCCCGGCTTCGGCTCGAAACCGAAGAGATTTCCAAGCGTTTCCATTCCTGCGAGCGCTTCGTCCTTCGAACCCATGTTGAATCCGACGTGGCGGAGCTCAAAACCGTGCATGAGCATGACGGCGTTGCGAGTGAGCTTCTCGATTTCGTCAAATTGACCAAGCTTAATTTTGTCAGCAGGCACCATAAAGCTGCCGCCGCAAGCGAGAATTTTGTTGAATTTGAGGTAGCTCAGGATGTTCGTCTCATTGAGACCTCCGGTCGGCATGAACTTGAGGTTGCCGTAAGGCGCGCTCATCGCCTTGATCATCGGCAGACCGCCAGCCGCTTCCGCGGGGAAGAACTTTACGACGTCGAGTCCGAGTTCGAGCGCGACCTCGATGTCGGACGGATTCGAGCAGCCGGGCGTGACCGGCACGCCGATTTCGAGGCAATGTCTGACGACTTTCGGGTTCAGACCGGGGCTGACGATGAATTTCGCGCCGGCTTTGACCGCAGAATCGACCTGATCGGGAGTCAGAACGGTGCCCGCGCCGACAAGCATTTCGGGAAATTCCTTCGTGATAAGCGCGATCGCCTCAGCGGCGCACGAGGTGCGGAAGGTGATTTCAGCGACCGGCAGACCGCCTTTGCAAAGCGCGCGCGCCAGCGGAATGGCGTCCTTCGTGTCCTCAATTTTGATGACCGGCACGATGCCGTAAAGTCCGATTTTCTTTAAAATTTCGTTCATAATATGTACTCCTTTGTGAATTCGAAATTTTTCTACCTATATTATATCACGCCGCGGCGGAAATTGCAAGTCCTTTCGCGAATTTTGCGCGAAAAAATAAATCTTTTGCGGAAATCGCGCGGATTTCTGCAAAGAATTTTCGAAAAAGACTTGTAAAATTCGCGGAAACGTGATATAATAATATGAAAGTAAATTTTGAAGGGAGATTTTCCAATGTCTAACATTAATGGAAAAGAATTGGCAGAAAAGCTGACCTACAAGCCAGCGAACTCTTTCGTCAAAATAGACAAAGAGGCAGTCGGAGACTATTGCGAGGGCTACAAGAAGTTCCTCGACAATGGTAAAACCGAACGCGAGGTCGTCAAAGAGACGATCGCGATGATCGAGGCGAAGGGCTACCGCCCCTACGTGATCGGCGACAAACTGGAAAGAAATGGTAAATATTACCTGAACAACCGGAATAAGGGACTGTTTATGTTCCGAATCGGCACGGAAGCGATCGAAAACGGCATCCGCATCTCGGCTGCGCACATCGATTCGCCGCGCGTCGACTTCAAACCCCGCCCGGTTTTCGAGAGCAACGAGATGTGCTTCTTCAAGACGCACTACTACGGCGGCATCAAAAAGTACCAGTGGACCGCGATTCCGCTGTCGCTGCACGGCGTGATCTCGATGAAGGACGGCGACGTCGACATCCGTATTGGTGAAAATGACGAAGACCCGGTGTTCTACATCAACGATCTGCCGCCGCACCTCGCGCAGCTTCAGTACGAGAAGACGGTCGGCAAGGCGATCGAGGGCGAGCAGCTTAACGTTCTGGCGGGCAGCGAACCGTTCGACGAGGACACGCCAGAGTCAGTCAAGCTCAATGTATTGTACGCTTTAAACGAAAAATACGGCTGTACAGAGGCTGATCTTATACGTTCTGAACTATGCGCGGTTCCGGCGATGAAGGCGCGTGACGTCGGATTCGACCGCTCGATGATCGGCTCGTACGGTCACGACGACCGCGTCTGCGCATACCCGTCGGTCACGGCGCAGCTCGAAGCCGAAAATTCGCCGCACACGCTGCTGACGATCCTCGCTGACAAGGAGGAGACCGGCTCTGAGGGCGTGACCGGCATGCAGTGCAAGCTGATCTCCGACCTGATCGACGAAATTTCGCTCGCGCTCGGCGGAAATCCGCGTGTCGTCCGCGCAAATTCGAAGTGTCTGTCAGCCGACGTCAACGTCGCGTACGATCCGAACTTCGAGGAAGTTTTCGAAAAACGTAACACATCGTTCATAAACAAAGGCGTCGTTTTGTCAAAATATACAGGATCCCGCGGCAAGTCCGGCACGTCAGACGCAACCGCGGAGTTTGTTGGATTTGTGACCAGGATCTTCGATGAGGCGAACGTCGACTGGCAGATGGCTGAGCTGGGAAAGGTCGATCTTGGCGGAGGCGGAACTGTCGCAAAATTCATCGCATCGCACAATATCGACACGATTGACC
The DNA here is from genome assembly GCA_934477985.1 of uncultured Eubacteriales bacterium. Lineage (GTDB taxonomy): Bacteria > Bacillota > Clostridia > Oscillospirales > CAG-272 > Flemingiibacterium. The sequence goes on along the minus strand of CAKSOR010000305.1, from coordinate 770 downwards.
TCGGAGTTCCTGTCATATCCATGCACGCGCCCTATGAATTGGTCGCGAAAAATGACGTATTTATGACACATAAGGCAATTTCCGCCTTCTTTCGTTAACAGGTGACCGATGAACATAGGATTACTTGGATTCGGTTCAATGGGGAGAACCCACGCGTACGCCGTGAGCTCCCTGCCCTACTTCTGCAAGCTCGATTTCGAGCCGAAACTTGCGGGCATCTACACGCGTACGCCCGAAACCCGCGAAAAAGCGCGCGATGAGTTCGGGTTTGCCAAGGCTTACACGAGCGAAGACGAGCTGATAAACGACCCGAACATCGATATAATCGACGTAACGACGCCGAATGTCGCGCATTTTGAGACGCTGAAGAAGGCAATCGCGGCGGGAAAGCACATTTATTGCGAAAAACCGCTCTGCGTGACGGCGGCTCAGGCGAACGAAGTCGCGAAGCTGGCGCGTGAAAAAGGCATCAAGGCGCAGATCGTCTTCAACACTCGATTTTTGTCGCCGATGCTTCGTGCAAAACAACTAATTGACGATGGACGCCTTGGCAATATAATCAGTTTTAATTGCCAGTTCCTGCACTCATCTTGTACAGATATGACAAAAAAGGCGGGCTGGAAGCAGGACAAAACCGTCTGTGGAGGCGGAGTTCTGTTCGATTTGGGCTCGCACGCGCTCGATTTGGTCTACTATTTGTGCGGACGCTACAAAAATGTAGTCGGTATGTCACAAATTGCACATCCTGTCCGCCTCGGAATGGATGGAAA
>CAKSOR010000304.1 GCA_934477985.1 uncultured Eubacteriales bacterium | reverse complement strand
TCCGATGACCTTCAGCGCCGATAGGCGCTTTTTTTTCGTCTCTCTTCCCGCAATCCGCCTTCTTCTCGGAAACCTCCGCTTCCCCCGGTCTGATCTCGTCTTCTATTTTCTCTTTTTCGGTATCGTTACTCATAATTCTACTGCCAATACCAAACAGAACTGTTCGATGAGTCTTCGGTCATCAAACAGTTCTGTTCAAAATTCAAATTTTAATTAATTATCTGAACGCCAACTGTCGCGCCGTCAGACGATCACTTCTTGAGCTTCGCCTGAGCCTTGAGTCTGGTCGCCGTGTCGAGAATGCTCTTGCGGAGTCTTATCGACTTCGGAGTGACCTCCATCAGCTCGTCCTCAGCGATGAACTCAATCGACTCCTCAAGACTCATGATCTTCGGAGGAGTCAGAATCAGCGCCTCGTCAGCGCCCGACGATCTGATAGCCGTGAGATGCTTCTTCTTGCAGGGATTGACCGCGATGTCTCCGATCTTGGGCGACTCGCCGATAATCATGCCCTCGTAGACCGGAGTCTGGACACCGATGAACATCTGCCCTCTCTCCTGAGTCTGATAGAGACCATACGAGGTCGTCTCGCCGTCCTCGCTGGCGACGAGCGATCCGGTGTAACGGAGCGTGATGTCTCCGCGGTAGGGCTGATAGCTGTCGAATACCGAGCTGATGATTCCCTCGCCGCGCGTGTCGGTCATGAACTCGCTTCTGTAGCCGAACAGGCAGCGCGCCGGAATCAGATACTCGATGCGCATGCGGCTTCCGTGCAGATTCATCTCGAGCAGATCGCCCTTTCGAGCTCCCAGCTTCTGAATGACGGTTCCGTCATATTCCTCGGGAACGTCGATCGTTACATGCTCCATCGGCTCGCAGAGCTTGCCATCGATTGTCTTGTAGAGCACGTGAGGCATCGAGCAGGTCAGCTCATAGCCCTCGCGGCGCATAGTCTCGATCAGTATCGAAAGGTGCATCTCGCCGCGTCCCGCGACCTTGAAGCAATCGGTTGTGTCACCGTCCGAGACACGGAGCGAAACATCGCGGAGAAGCTCCTTGTAAAGACGCTCGCGGAGCTGGCGCGACGTGACAAACTTGCCCTCGCGTCCGGCGAACGGGGAATCGTTGACCGAGAATGTCATCTCAAGCGTCGGCTCGCTGACCTTGACGAACTCGAGCGGCTCAACGCAGTCAACCGCGGTGATCGTATCGCCGATCGTGACGTCTCCCGCGCCCGAGAAGCATACAATGTCGCCCATCTTCGCCGAGTCTACCGGAATTCTCTGAAGTCCGTCGATCTGGTAGAGCGAGACGATCTTGGTGCGCTTCGGCGGCTCTTCGGAGTGATAGTTGGTGATCATTACCTCCTGACCGACCTTGATCACGCCGCGCTCGATGCGTCCGATTCCGATGCGACCGACATAATCGTTGTAGTCGATCGAGGAGACGAGCATCTGGAGCGGACCGTTTTCGTCGCCTTCCGGAGCGGGAATGTACTCAAGTATCGTGTCAAAGAGACATTTGAGGTCGGTACCGCGCTCATCAGGAACGAGTGAAGCCGTTCCGTCGCGACCGCAGCAGAAGATCATCGGGCTGTCGAGCTGCTCGTCGGTCGCGTTGAGATCCATCAGAAGCTCGAGAACCTCGTCGATGACCTCGTCGATGCGCGCGTCGGGACGGTCGACCTTGTTGACGACGACAATGACCTTGTGGTTGAGCTCAAGAGCCTTCTGAAGGACGACTCTCGTCTGGGGCATGGGACCCTGAGGCGCGTCGACAAGCAGGAGAACTCCGTTCACCATCTTGAGGATACGCTCGACCTCGCCGCCGAAGTCAGCGTGACCGGGGGTGTCGATTATATTTATCTTAACGTTCTTGTAGTGTGCCGCGGTGTTCTTGGCGAGTATCGTGATGCCGCGCTCGCGCTCGATAGCGTTGGAGTCCATGACGCGGTCCTCGGTCGTCTGGTTTTCGCGGAAAATTCCGCCCTGCTTGAGCATTTCGTCGACAAGCGTCGTCTTGCCGTGGTCAACGTGTGCGATTATCGCAATATTGCGCAGATCTTCTCGAATCAAAGTGATTTCTCCTTATTTTTCGTTTATTCCATATTAAAATACATAGCAATATTATACCACAAAAAAATCCCCCTGAAAAGAGCTAAATCTCACGAAATTTTCTCCTCCTGAGCAGTTTTTTTTGATACCCGGCTGCTTTGCTGTCCTGACAGACCTCAGAAGCCCTCGTCACCGGGCGCGAGCTCACGCTCGCGTGAATCCCGGGCTCACCCGGGATTCGGCCGGGGCTCACGCCCCGGCGCACCGGCAGGCGGCTTCGCCGCCTGCCGGTGCGGACCTCGCGGCTTACGCCGCGACCCGGCTCGCGCGCCTTCCGGCGCACGACCCGGGCGGCGCTATGCGCCGGGTCGCCTTCCCAATCCTCAGAAAAAAATAAAAACCCACTTGACAAAAAGGCTCAAGTGTGGTATAATAGAAAAGCATATTCTCTCAGCATATAATATCCCCTATTTTACACATTTATTATAGCACATTTCAACCCATTTGTCAAGACCTTTCCCGCACATTTAACATTTTATTCACAAAGGAGTATCCGCATGACCGAATTGACCCTGCTGACCCAGTCCAACTCACCGGGCAGATACGAAATCGAGCGAGGTGCGAACGAACTGCTCGAGCTCAACAAAACCCTCGCCGAAAACAACCTGAAGCTCACTGAATCCGAGGCAAAGGAGATCGCCGAGACCCGCCTCACATCCCTGCGGCAGAACTCACGGATAGAGATCGGCATGGGCGCGACCGCGAGAATACTCAAAAAATTCGCCGCCTCAGCCTACGTGACAAACGAAAACCTTCCCGGACTCGTGAACTTTCTCTGCGAAACCTTCTACTTCATCAAGACCGAGACCCGCGACTCAATCTCCGACCAGAAATTAGTCGACGCATTGTTCGATAAGTTCGAAAACACCTGCGCCGGCTCAACTGAACACTTAGCCGACGAGTGCGAGAACATAATCCGCGCTTTCAATCTCACCGGCTCATCCGACGGAATCACCGAAACGGAGGAAAACGAAATTGAATACTGAACTCATCTCACAGATCTCAACCGCCGGGCTCGACCTTTCCAACTATACCCTGTCACTCGCCAAAGCCGCCCTTGACCTCGGCGTCATAAGCGATCTCACTTACCAGACCTTCATAAACGGCGTCTTCATCCAGCTCGCGAAACACATCCACCTCTATACCTCCGGTGAGTCCGACTCGGTCATGAACGAGACCGCCGCCGCGCTCCTCGGCTCGATTCTCTATAACTGCGACTTAGCGCTCTCAAAGCTCCCGACCGAACTTGCCGTCAACCGCCTTTTCTCCGAGTCTGTCGAATCAATCTACTTCGACGGACTTAAAATAAACCGCGAGCTCATCCTCAAAGCCCTCTCTATGATCCGACGGATCAAGCGCACCCGCGTGAACGTCATGTGCGTCTACTACAACAATGTCCTGAACAACGACCTTGAGCGGATAGTCAGATCCTACGACCCGAAGTTCGACGCCAAGCGCAACCTCACCGACGTGGATTACCGCATGCCGACCCTCAACCGCTCGGTCAGGGGCATCGGCGGAATCCTCCACCTCCTTGAGGAACTCCAGAGCGAGAACGACTTCGTGAACTCCTTCCCGGAATGCCAGACAAAAGCCCTCTTTGACTCCCACCTCTCCGAGCTCGCTCATCCCGCCGGTGACATGCTGAACCTCGGTCAGCTCTGCTTTGAGAATGCCATCCTCTCGCTGATCGCGACCGGCGAGCCGACGATCCCGGTCAGCGATGAGAGCATAAAAAAGCTCATCGCCATGAATCTCGGCGACGACGCGTATTACAGCGCCCTCGCGGTATCGCACAAGTTAGCAAGCCGCGCTCCCGAGCGCTATCTGTCAAAGCTTCTCGAGAACCTCCGCCCGCACCTGCCGCTGATACTGAAAAGCGAGCCGGCGCTGAGAAGGTTCTTCGGGAAATGAATCGATAGGCGTTTGGTATAAAAAAATAACGCCCGCGATAGTCCGCTCTTTTCCGCGTGTCGGAGACGCGCGGAAAAGACGGTGTCAGCCAAGCTGCCACCGTTCACAACTCGGCGTCGCGCCCGCTTCGCG
>CAKSOR010000303.1 GCA_934477985.1 uncultured Eubacteriales bacterium | reverse complement strand
CCTACAAGATGCTCGCCCCGGCGAACTACACCGTCAACGACTCGAACTATTCGATCGCGCTCGAGGTGCTGACCGCGTTCGAGGGCAACTCGGCGCTCGTCTACGCGCCCGAGGAATCCGACCTCGAGGAGTACGGACTCCTGAACCCGGCTTACACGCTGACCTATGAATACTCCGGAATTCAGCAGTATATCCTCTTCAGCGAGAAGAACGAGAGCGGCAACTATTACGCCTACTCGCTGCTCTTCAACCTGATCACCGAGGTCAGCGGCTCGAAGCTCGAGTGGCTCGACTGGGACCTCATCAAGTGGGTCGATTCGCCGATTTTCATGATGAACATCAACGATGTCAAGTCGATAACCGTCGACAGCGACACCGCAAAGCGCGTGTTCGACCTCGAGGGCGAGGGACAGGAGCTGGTCGTCACTGAGCGTGCCACCGGATTCCAGCCCGAGGTCAAGAACTTCAGACAGTTCTACAAGACGCTGCTCTCGGTAGCGATCGAGGACTACGCGCCGACCGACGCTGTTGAGGCGCTCGATATGAAGAAGGATCTCTATATGACCCTGACGATCGAGACCCGCGCCGGAAAGACGCACGTCTACAAGTTCTATCCCTATTCGACCCGCCGCGCGTTTTACACGATCGACGGCGAGGGTGAGTTCTATGTTCTGCGCGACATGGCGACAAAGGTCATCACCGACGCTGAGAAGGTCATGACCAACACCGAGATAGACTCTGAGGCGCACAACTAAATGCCATGATGAGCCGCGGCACGCGAAAAACGCCGCGGCTCATTTTTTATTCTCCGTACATAAAATACACTTGACAAGCCGATGATTATATGATAGAATATTATGATACGAAATTTGTGCTGAAGGGGTGATTTTATATGGGCGACAAACATGATCTTGACGAGATAGACCGCTTCTGGGATCTCGAGAGCCTGCTGCCGCAGAAAAAGCAGGTGCCGCGAAACCGCTCTGTCAACACCGATACGGTCGAGATAGACCTCGATGGCAAGCCCTCGGCTGACAGCCGCTTCGGCGGGTCTTCAATCCCTCCGCGCCAGGTCGGCGATGTCCGGCGCCCGAATCCGCGCGAGCTCTCAATGCGCATAAAGGCTCACCAGAACGAGCCGAAGCCGCTTGAGCCGTATCTCGTCTACACCCCGGAGAACACGCTGATAAAGAGGGTCTCGGTCGCGAAGTGGCAGGCGCGCTTCAACTTTTACAACCGCTTCCGCGCCGACACCGCGAAGCTCTGGGAGCGCACCTCGACCGAGTGCAAGCCGGTTTCGTTCTTCTCGTACGTCCCGCAGCACAATCAGCTCTCCTACGCGCAGCTCAAGTGGTATCTCTACTGGCGCGAGCAGATGCGGGCGGGGAACTATATCGACACCGATTACAGCTACATCCTGCTCTACATCTATGAGATAATCAACAACCCCGACCTCGTCGAGCCGTCAAAGGGCGTGCTGATGCTCTGTGACATCTGGGCGAAGTGCCGGGCGAAGTATCCGCGCATCGACAATTACCTCAGCGAATGGCTCTGCGACTACTGCCTGATACATGAGCTCCCCTGTCCGGACGCGCTTCAGCCCTTCTTGCAGGCGGTGATCTCGGCGGCGACATTCAAAGAGTTCTACATGAGCACCGACCGGATAACCGAGGGCGCGGCGAACATGCTCTCCTTCACGACGAACTACGACTGGCGTATGAGCCGCTACGTGACGCGCGAGAACATCGGGCTCTTCTCGAAGCATATAAACGGCGCTTTCGCCAAGGTCTACCGCGAGCTCCTGTCGGACGGCGGAACGGCTGACAAGCCGCGCGAGGCGACGATTGTACGCGATTCCTACAGCGGCGGGCTCTGCACCTGGGACATGAAGCGCTGTATAACTGTCGAATACGTCTCCTACTCGCGCTCGCCGAAGTTCCGCTTTGTCGTGACCGACATCATAAGGTACTCCGAGAACCGCATAAGATCGGCGCTCGGCATCAAGGCGAAGCTCAAGGTCGACTCGCTGACCGATGAGATAAAGGCTTGCATCGACGAGTATTTCGACGCCAACCTGCCGATTCCGTCGAAGAAACCGAAGGGCAAGCCGGTCGAGGTTAACAACGAGTACGAAAAGCTCTACGAGCCGACGCACAAGTCGTTCTCACTCGAGAACGCGCTCGAGATCGAGAAGGAGTCCTGGAGCACGACCGAGATACTGACCTCGGCGCTCGATGGCAGCGCTGACACCGAAAGCGCCAATCCGGAGACTGCTCAGACCGGATCCGAGCCCGTGCGGAGCGAGCCGATTCCCGAGCCGGCGCGGAGCGAACCGGTCGTGAAGACCGCGGCTGTCCCGGCTGTCGGCACTCCGGCTGATACTCCGGCTGGGACTCCGGATGGAGGTGAGTTCGGCGAGTTCATCGCGGCGCTTGACGAAAGCTCGGTCGAGGCGCTGAAGCTTCTGCTCGCCGGCGACGAGAGGGCGCTCGAAAAGGTTGCCTCAAAGACCAAAACGCTCGCCGACGCGCTCGCCGACCGCATAAACGAAGCCGCTTACGACATCATCGGCGACTCGGTGATCGAGCCGTCGGGCGGCGGATTCCGCGTAATTACCGACTATGAGGAGGACATAAGATCATGCCTGAAATGAATCAACGCATACCGAAGCGGGTGCTTTCGGGGTTACTCTCATCTATCTCGGCGGGTGTCGTTCCGCGCATGGGCGCGCCCTATATCGCGATCGGCAGAAACGAGGAGATCGAGGCTCTGCTCTCGGATCTCGAGGCGGTCAACGACGGCGGCGGCTCGATGCGCTTCATAATCGGCAAGTACGGAAGCGGAAAGAGCTTTCTGATACAGCTTGTGCGTGGATATTCGCTCGACCGCGGATTCATCACCGCCGACGCCGATCTCTCGCCTGAGCGCCGTATCTGCGGGGCTAAGGGCACGGGAATCGCGACCTACCGCGAGCTCATCAAGAATCTGGCGTCTAAGTCCTCGCCCGACGGCGGAGCTCTCGCGCAGATAATCGCGAAGTGGCTGTCCGAGCTTCAGTCCGAGGTCGCGTCGACCGGACTTGAGCCGGGGAGCGAGGAATTCGTCAAAGCGCTGACCGCGAAGATCTACGCGGTGTCGCGCGAGCTCGAGTCGCAGATCGGCGGCTTTGATTTCGCGACGGTGCTGACGACATACTACAAGGCGTATATCAACGGCGACGAGGAGCACAAATCCGCCTGCATGCGCTGGCTTCGCGGCGAATATCTTACAAAGACCGAGGCGCGGGGCGCTATCGGAAAGTCGCTCGGCGGGATAATCGACGACGACAACTGGTACGAGTATATAAAGCTCCTCGCGGTGTTTTTCAGAAAGCTCGGCTACCGCGGGTTCGTCGTGTTCATAGACGAGTGCGTCAATCTCTACAAGATAGTCAACCGGATCTCGCGCGAGAACAACTATGAAAAGCTCCTCTCGATGTTCAACGACACGTTGCAGGGCAAAGCCGAGGGACTCGCGCTGATCTTCGGCGGCACTCCGCAGTTTCTGGAGGATCAGCGGCGCGGACTCTTCAGCTACGAGGCGCTTAAGAGCCGCCTTTCGGACGGGCAGTTCCAGAAAGCCGGGTTCAAGAACCTCATCGGACCCGTGATAAGACTCCGCAGGCTCTCGGACGACGAGCTCTTCGCGCTGATAAAGCGCATTACAACGCTCCACGCGCAGAACTACAACTGGGAGCCGAGGGTCACGAACGAGGACATGGCGGCTTTCCTGAAGCACTGTCTCGAGCGCGCCGGGGCGGACACGATGATAACCCCGCGCGAGATAATCCGCGACTATATGAACGTGCTGAACATCCTGTTGCAGAACCCCGAGACGACCTTCGCCGACGTAGTCGGAAGCGGAGTCGTGAGCCTGAGCCACGGCGAGAACGACGACGACAAGCTGATCGACGATTCAGGCGACAAGCCGGCATCTCGCCCGGCGGCTGATTTCTCCGCCGAGGATATCGAATTATGACTGACAACGAGATCTTCTACCGCTTTTCGCCGTTCATACAGGACTTCATCTACAGTCACGGCTGGCAGGAGCTCCGCGCCGTTCAGCTCGCCGCGGCGAGAGTCATCTTCGAGACCGACAAGAATCTGCTGATAACCTCGTCGAC